>NZ_CALETI010000025.1 GCF_937920075.1 uncultured Agitococcus sp. | reverse complement strand
TTAAACGGCTTAAATGCCTAAGCCATGACGAATTGAGCTATTTGGTTGACGCTACGCCCTTAGAGCGTGGTTATTTACTGTGGTTAGCCGCCTGTTTGGACTATTCGTTTATTGGTGATTTTGCGGTTGAAGTGGTCAATGAATACTTTATTCAATTAAAGCCACAACTCAGCTACGACGATTTTGATATATTTTTTAACCAGAAAACCCTCTGGCATGACGAACTCACTCACATCACTGATTCAACACGGCTTCGCTTACGCTTAAATTTGTTTAAAATGCTCAAAGAGAGTGGCCTATTGTCGCCTCAAAATACCTTACAAAGCGTTTTACTATCGCCTCCGTTAGCGACTTTACTCAGTAAACGCCATATATCCGCTTTTGAAATATTTCCGATTTTTCACAGGGACATACAAACATGGTTAGCATAGCCTCACGGTATGAACACCTACTGGCTGTTATTAGCAGCGACCGCTTTTTGCAAATGCAAGGCTTAGGTAACGAAGTCCCCTTCTTCATTTGTCCCTTTAAGCCAAGCGATGCCGTTGCAATGGGCAAATTACAGCACCAGCTCATCAACAAGTTGGAACAGCTCGGAGTCAAAGCCTTAGAGATTAACCTTTATGATTTAGCCATTGATTTGATTAAAGCACGAGGCTTATGGGATCGTATTTTAGAGCTAGAGCCAACCCTCGCCAAAGAGGCCCTAAAAGAGCTATTACAAAATATTCTCGACCCCGAAGAGCATTTAATGCCCGAAATTGCTCAACGTCTTGGCGCAGTACAGCATGATGTGTTATTTATCACGGGCGTTGGTGAAGTCTTCCCGTATATACGCTCGCACAATGTATTAAACAATCTGCAAAAAGAAGCCAAAGACAAACCAACGGTGATGTTTTTTTCGGGTGGCTATACCCATTCTTTAGCCAGTGGTGCGGCTCTCGTGTTGTTTGGACGACTCCAAGACGATAAATATTATCGCGCCTTCAATATCGACGATTATCAAATTTAAACAACGTATTTTAGATTAGGACTTACGCAATAGGCGATATAACATATTGAATTTAAATGACAATATTAAAATATGAATACTATGTTAGGAGTTCTTTAGGGTCTCTAACTATTTGTCAATTTTTATGGAAAAAGAAGTTGACATTATCTTTGTATTTTTTGATGATAAGTTACTGTTACATAATCAATATCTGCAATGAATACCACTTCTCATCAATTACTGACTCGCCGTGATTACTGTCAATTTTTATTGAGCAGTCAAAAAAACTTTACGCTGACATATTTTGCAGACCATAGTGCCAAGTATAGCCATGACCAATTAAACCGCTATTTGAGTCTCGATAACATCACCCCTGCCGATATTTGGGCAGAAGCCAAACACCACGTTATTCCCACTGAACAGGGTTATTTACTGTTTGATGATACGGTGATTGATAAAAACTATGCCTCAAAAATAGAAATGGTTCGCCGCCAATACAGTGGTAATGCAGGGAAAGTCATCAAGGGTATTGGTGTGGTTACCTGTGTTTACGTCAATCCTCAGACAGCACAATACTGGATTATAGACTACCGTTTTTATGATAAAGACCGTGATGACAAAACGAAATTACATCATGTGAAAGAGATGTTTTTAGATTGTATCGAAAATAAGAAACTCCCGTTTACAACTGTCTTAATGGACTCGTGGTATGCGGTAAAATGGCTGATGTTATTGATAGAAAGTGAACATAAAATCTATTATTGCCCAATAAAAGCGAATAGAAATGTAAATGAAATCAGTAATGTAACAGTTAATTATCAACGTGTTGATAGTTTAACATGGACAGACGAGCAAAAGCGGCATGGACGGCGCGTTCACTTACGCCAATTTCCTAAAGGGCATTCATTACAGCTTTATTGTTTACCGTTCTCAACCGAACGTACTGATTATGTTGTCACAAATGCACCACAGGCTCATACCGTAGATGATATTGAAAAAATTTGTGCGATACGTTGGCGTATTGAACAATGTCATCGTGAATTAAAGCAGACGACAGGGTTAGAACGGTGTCAGTGTCGCAAAGCTCAGATTCAGCGGAATCACATTGCCTGTTGTTTGTTGGTATGGCATCGACTCAAAGCGTTGGCTATTCAGTTTAAATCCAATATTTACCAACTTAAACAAGGATTATTAGATTCGTATATGCGTAAACAACTGAAAAAACCAGAGCTTGTCATGACTTTTTCTTCATAAAACATAAAATAAAGTTAGGCCTTTGCGTAAGTCCTAAGATGTAGAGTTAATACTTTTATGGACAATCCTCAATTATTAAAAGATATTTTTTTAAAGCCTGTAGATCGCCCGATTGATGGCGTAATTAAAGCCGATGACCAAGCCAGTTTACGCCTTGAACTCGAAGAGTATGTACTAACCAACGAAGTCGCCCAACGCCTCAATGAGTTTTTAGTGGCTTATGCTAATTATCATGGAGCTAATGGCGTATGGGTATCAGGTTTTTTCGGGTCGGGTAAGTCGCATTTATTAAAAATGTTAGCATTTTTACTGGAAAACCGTGTAGTGAATGGCATTCCTACCCTCAACTTTTTTTTACCAAAATGCCGTGAGCAAGATAAAAGCGATGCGATTTTAGAAGCTAATCTGAAAAAAGCGGTGGCCATTCCGTCTAAAAGCATTTTATTTAATATTGACCAAAAAGCCGATGTCATTAGCAAAACCCAGATAGATGCCCTACTCTCGGTGTTTGTCAAAGTTTTTGATGAGATGTGTGGTTACTATGGCAAACAAGCCTATATTGCTCAATATGAACGCGAACTGGATGAGCGTGGTAAGTACCAAGCCTTTAAAACGGCCTTTGAGCAACTAACGGGTACAGCATGGGAACGAGGTCGTGAACAATCACTTCTCGAGTCGCGCAATATTGCCAAAGCCTATGCTCAAGTGACAGGTCAGGCCGAAAATGATGCTCTTGGCATTTTAGATAAGTACCGCGCTCAACATCGGGTCTCGATTGAAGATTTTGCCAATCAGGTTAATCAGTGGCTCAGTAAACAAGAAAAAAACTTTAGGCTCAATTTTTTTGTCGATGAAGTGGGTCAATACATTGCCGATAACGTCAAGTTGATGACCAACCTACAAACGATTGCCGAAAGTTTAGCAACCAAGTGTAATGGCCGCGCATGGGTGATTGTGACCGCTCAAGAAAATATTGAGTCGGTGATTGGCGAAATGAGCAAACAACAAGGCAATGACTTTTCACGGGTGCAAGCACGTTTTGCTAACCGTATGAAGCTGACCAGTACCGATGTGGCCGAAGTCATTCAAAAACGCTTATTAGCCAAAAAGCCCGAAGGACAAGCATTACTAGCAACTGTCTATCAACAGCAAGTCAATAATTTTAAAACCCTGTTTGATTTTGCTGACGGTGGTAAAGCCTATCGCAACTTTAAAGACAGTGAACACTTTATTTATAGTTACCCTTTTATTCCTTATCAATTCGCGCTTTTTCAATCGGCTATTCAGCAATTATCAGCTAATAATGCCTTTGAAGGTAAACATAGCTCGGTAGGTGAACGCTCGATGTTAGGGGTATTTAGACAAGTGGCAATGGCGATTGCCGACTACCCTGTTGGCCGTTTAGCAACCTTTGACTTGATGTTTGAAGGTATTCGTACCGCGCTTAAATCAG
>NZ_CALETI010000024.1 GCF_937920075.1 uncultured Agitococcus sp. | reverse complement strand
GCTAACAGACGCTTGCTTTTAAAAGAAGATAACGCCTTAGCACCACTAACAATTAACATGACATACTCGCTCATTAGAGGGATGAAGAAAGAACTTAATCGTGTATCGCTATTAACCCTCACTCTAACTCTCTTCCCGAGGGAGAGAGAACCCCATCTCCCTGTGGGAGAGGATCGGGCTGAGGGAAACATTGATAAAAACTGAGGGCGTATATGATACATCAGGATAAGGCTTTACGCCTAAATTTTTCCCCAATTCGCTGCTAAATTGACGGTTTTAACCAAAATCTAGTCAGGCTTTCTCAAGTGTTTTAGCGTTTTTCTCTGTAAACTTATGTCTAACAATTTTACAAATTAGTGTAGTTATTACTCGTTTTTTGTTAAAGTTGCCGCTAAATTGGGATTTCCGATTATTTTTTAATCAACAAAATATTGGGGGTGTGATACATGACAGGCAAAAAGGCCTTGCCAGCCATCAACATCATGAGAAGCTATTTAATGCAACATTGGCAGCGTATTGTGCCTTTATGCTTATTAATGATGGTTTGTTTACAGCTTCATCCTTCAAAACAATATACTGTTGACGAAATCCTAGAACGTGGCAGTTTACGCGTGATTGGTATTGCAGGGCCAACCACTTTTTTACCGCATGGAGAGCATGGGGTACGCGGCTTACAATATGAATTATTACGCCAATTTGCCAACGATTTAAATATCCGTTTAGAGATTGAACAAGCCCCCAATGCCGAAGCGGTCATTGCTGCTTTAGAAAAAGGTGAAGCCGATTTGGGAATTACTGGCCTTGCTAATAATGATCCACGTTTAGCAGGTTTAGAAATTAGTAAACCCTATTTAAGTACCACTCAACAACTGATTCAACGCTCTGGTACACGTTTAAGCCCTAGTGAAGCCAAAATTGCTGTCAGTCAAAATAGTGCTGAAGCTGATCTGATTGAGCAATTACAGCCCGAAGCGGATGTGGTACAACTTCGTTATGCCACGCCTGACGAACTCTTAGAAGAAGTCAATCAAGGCCAAGTGGATTATGTGGTGATGAATGACAGTGAGTTTGCTGCTCGTCGTACCGCTTTTCCGCAATTAAGTCTGAAAAAACAATTAACCACTAGCCAACTGTCATGGACAATTCGTCCTCGTGATAAACAGCTTTTAAGATTTGCCAATCGTTTTTTAACGAAAACTGAGCAAGATGGCTCTTTACAACGTTTAAGCAATTTTTATAGTCAAGGCAATACCTTTAATGCTTTTGGGGTAAAAACCTTTCAAAAAGATATTCAACAACGTTTGCCGTTGTATCAAGCCCAATTTAAAAAACAAGCCAACACTCACGATATGGATTGGCGTTTATTAGCAGCGATTGCCTATCAAGAGTCTAAATGGGATGTCAATGCGGTGTCACCCACAGGCGTGACAGGTATTATGATGCTCACCAAAAATACCGCTGAAGAAATGGGTATTGCTAATCGCAATAACCCTCAACAAAGCATTTTGGCAGGTTCAGCTTATTATCAACGGATGATTGATAAAATTCCTGATACTGTGCATGAACCCGATAGAACGTGGATGGCCTTAGCCGCTTATAACATGGGCTATCGTCATGTGTTAAAAGCGCGTGAATTAAGCCTAAAACAGGGTGATGATCCTGATAAATGGTTGGATGTGAGTCGCCATTTACGTCAATTACCGCGTGCAGGCCAAGCCTTAGTGTATGTACAAGAAGTCCGTCGTTATTATGATGCCTTATTATTACAAGATAGCCGTAGTCATTGGATGGCCAGTTTAGAAAAGAAGTGGGTCGTAGCTGAGTAAACTCAGACCATTTTCTTTTTAGCCTCTCGCCTCCCCCTAAAAAAATCTGACAACTGTTTACTGGCTTCATCGGCCAGTAAACCGCCTTCAAATTTAAACACATGGTTGTAATAACCTGTTTCTAGTTGTTTTCTGGCACTGACTAAAGAACCTGCTTTGGGTTCTGTGGTTGCAAAAACAACTCGACTGATTCGAGCGTGAATCAATGCGCCCACACACATGGTACAAGGCTCTAAAGTCACATATAAAGTACTGTTTTCTAATCGGTAATTTTGGAGTTTTTGTGCAGCTTGGCGAATAGCAACTACTTCGGCATGAGCGGTTGGATCATGGGTAGCAATGGGTTGATTATAGCCTTCGCCAATCACTACTCCATCAACGACAATCACCGCCCCTACAGGGACTTCGCCAAGTTCAGCCGCCTGTTGTGCCAATGCCAAAGCCTGACACATAAATTGATGATCTTGCTCAGAAAAATTATTATTTAGAATCAACATAAATTTCTATTAAGGGCTTATTCACCCCCGAACGAACATATAAACGTAAATTATTAAATGCTTGCATGGTTTGTTCTAACAAACGATTAAAATGTACTTGTTCAGCTTGTACATTTTCAACTTGATAACCGTTGATATAACTGATTTCGACCTGCATTAAGCCATACTCGCCCATTAACGGAATTTTCGCCCAATGCTCTAAGGCTTTGAGAGCATCTTTTTGACGTAATGCCTCCAAAACATGGGTTAATGTCGCTGGCCATGCAGGCAAACTATGACGGACAAAAAACATCGTTAACTCTAATAAAGCAGCTTCAGTATTTTGGATTTTGGCAGAAAGGGACATGACTAATGCAACACTTGAAAGTCTGGAGAAGACATAGGTTGATAATCACTAGGTAGTTTACCTGTCAACTCAATCAATACACGTCTATTTAACGGCGTACCTTCTGGATTATTAAGTACAACTTTAGCCTCTAAGTGAGGGTAACTAACCGCCGCGCCAATCAAATCATCTACTAAATATCTAGGCGACCAGCCTAATAATACGTGGTCTTGTGTCTTAAATTGAAATCCTAATCCTGTTGCTGGATTATTTAACTCTAACAAAACCCCCAAACTCTCTCCGACTTGTAAAGCTAAAATACGCTCACGTACAGTTTCATGACAATATCTCAAACCATGTAAAAAGAAACGACATCTAAAAGTGGAATCATCAGCTTTTTCTAGTTTAGGAAAGACCTCAAGACTATCCGTTTGTCTTTCTCCTCCAGTAATTGCCAAAATATCTAATAAATCGACAGAGGAAGTATCCAAATCAAGAGAGCGTAAATACTCTTCAAACCCACGCCTATTTGACGCTAAAACACGATTCTTAAACAGTGGAAACAACTCTGAAGACTCATAACATTTTGAAAAATCAGGAAAAGATGACATAGGATGAAAGCCTTGCCGTTTGGCCTTTTCCACGCCTTGAATATACTTAAAAATATACTTAGATTCTTTTGCATCAGCATCTAAACGGCCAACAGGAAACCAAGCTCTTGTTTCAGGCGATTGCCAAGCTAGAAATAGCGTTTTCATGTCAATAACCTTATTAATCGTTGATATGTATTCTCTAAAAGTAGTTTAGCAAATTTTTTACTGATATCAGACGCTCTATCAGAGGGAACGTCATCTAGTGTCGCTTGTATTTTATCTAAAGGTATTAGAGAAAGAGCCTCTAATGCTGGTTTAAAATAACTTGGGTATTTCGTGGCTGCTTGCTCAACTAATAATATAGGATTTATACCGTGTGAATCTGTTTCATGCCAATAAATACCACCACGCCCTTTATCAAGGTACTTATTAATCGTTTTATTTTTGATGATCACATTCTTTTTTTCATCTAACAACTCTCGACCTAATGATGAAGCGTGGTCAAATGAAGGAGCAACATCATAACTTTTTAGAGAAGGCGTATTTAGAACTTGACTATACATTATTGTTCGCCAAAACAATCCCCAATTTTCATGATGACGATCTGTATTCGCAATCAAAGCATCTAATACCAAATAGCCAGCCAATTTAGTTAAAATATATGAACTATCTTGCTCTTGAGGGAACATGAGTAATAACGCATGAATAATATTATGCAATGTATGTTCTGATTGGTGCTGCTTTTTACTTTGATCATAATTTGCTAAATGCCCAGCCAATATTTCATTACCATGCTCTAAATGTACATTATGACTGGTAATAAAACTCAATGATGCTGAGCCCCTACGTCCTTGATACTCTGCTAATTCTACTTTTGCGGCATTAAAGCCAACAACATACGCTATTTCAGCCGCTACTTTTTCTGCCCAATCTTCTCCAGTGACCACATTACCAACAGGAAGCTGAATAATTCTAGCTTCTTTAAATAGCCACTTTTTACCTTTGCACTCAAACCAAAATTTTGTTTTACTACCCAACTGCTCATCATCAATAATTTGTGTTGATTGAACATGAATAATTGGGTAGCTCATCTCATTTACTCTATTTATTCCCACTCAATCGTTGCTGGCGGTTTAGATGACACATCATAGACCACACGCGATACGCCAGATATTTCGTTAATAATACGGTTAGACACCTTCTCAATTAACTCATAAGGCAAATGCGCCCAACGTGCGGTCATAAAGTCAATGGTTTCAACGGCACGTAAGGCAATCACCCACGCATAACGACGACCATCACCAACAACACCAACTGATTTTACAGGCAAAAACACAGCAAAGGATTGACTGGTACGGTGATACCAACCTGCTTTGTGCAATTCTTCTAAGAAAATGGCATCAGCTTCGCGCAATACGTCAGCATATTCTTTTTTCACTTCACCCAAAATACGCACACCCAAACCAGGGCCAGGGAATGGATGACGATAGACCATGTCATAGGGCAAGCCTAACTCTAAACCAATTTTACGCACTTCATCTTTAAACAATTCGCGTAAAGGTTCGAGCAATTTGAATTTCATATCTTCTGGCAAGCCACCAACATTATGGTGTGACTTAATGACGTGTGCTTTACCAGTTTTGCTAGCGGCAGATTCAATCACATCAGGATAAATTGTACCTTGGGCTAACCATTTGATATTATTTAATTTTGCTGACTCGCTATCAAATACTTCAATAAACACACGACCAATAATTTTACGCTTTTGTTCTGGATCAGCAACGCCTGCTAATTCGCCCAAAAACTGGGCTTCAGCATCGGCACGGATGACTTTAACACCCATGTTTTTGGCGAACATGTCCATGACCATATCGCCTTCGTTTTTGCGCAACAAACCATTATCCACAAACACGCAAGTGAGTTTGTCACCAATCGCACGATGTAACAAAGCCGCTACCACGGAAGAATCAACACCACCTGACAAGCCCAACAACACATGGTCATCACCCACTTGTTCACGAATACGACGGATACTGTCTTCAATGATTTGGGCTGGTGTCCACAAGTCATCACAAGCACAAATTTCACGAACAAAACGACGTAATAACGCTTCACCTTGTAAAGTATGGGTGACTTCAGGATGAAATTGCATACCATAAAAGCGTTTAGCTTCACAGCTCATGGCTGCAATTGGGCAACTGGGTGTGCTTGCCGTGATATTAAAACCTTCAGGCAAACGAGTGACTTTGTCACCATGACTCATCCACACATCAATAAAACCTGTACGGTCTTCGATGCCATTAAATAGGCTGTCAGCTTGTTCAATGTTAACTTCGGCATAACCAAACTCACGCACATTAGATGATTCTACTAATCCGCCTAATTGTTGTGCCATGGTTTGCATACCATAACAAATCCCTAACACAGGAACACCAAAGCTAAAAACCGCTTCAGGCGCGCGTGGGGTATTGGCTTCGGTCACGCTTTCAGGACCGCCTGACAAAATAATCCCTTTAGGATTAAAGGCTTTAATTTCATCAGCCGTCATATCATAAGCACGTAACTCACAATACACACCCAATTCACGTACACGACGAGCAATCAACTGGGTATATTGTGAACCAAAATCTAAAATCAAAATACGATGGGCGTGAATATCAACTTGCATAGGAATACTCTAAGAAGATAAAGGTGCAATTCCCTCCCCTAATTTAGGGGAGGGTTAGGGTGGGGTTATTAATGAAAGAATCCCCCTCCCTGCCTCCCCCTTATCAGGGGGAGGAGCAACCTAGAAAAGACTTAACCAATACGATAATTAGGGGCTTCTTTGGTAATTGTCACGTCATGAACGTGGGACTCTTTCATACCCGCAGAGGTAATTTTGACAAACTGCGGCTTGCTACGCATGTCTTCAATATTAGCTGAACCTGTGTAGCCCATTGACGAACGTAAACCACCCATTAATTGATGCACAATACCATTCATTGGGCCTTTGTATGGCACACGACCTTCGATGCCTTCAGGAACGAGCTTTTCAACCCCAGCAGAAGCATCTTGGAAATAACGATCACTTGAACCTGTAGAGCCAGACATTGCGCCTAAAGACCCCATACCACGGTAAGCTTTGTAATAACGGCCTTGGAATAACTCTACTTCACCAGGTGCTTCTTCTGTACCCGCTAATAAAGAGCCAACCATAATCACGTGTGCACCTGCGGCAATCGCTTTAGCAATATCACCTGAATAACGAATACCACCATCAGCAATCAATGGAATTTGATTATTTAAGGCACGAGCAACGTTATCAATCGCCGAAATTTGTGGCACACCAATACCAGCAACAATACGTGTGGTACAAATCGAACCCGGCCCGATACCTACTTTAACAGCATCAGCACCTGCATCTAACAAGGCCAAAGCAGCATCGCCAGTCGCAATATTGCCACCAATCACTTGCATATGTGGGAAGTTCTTTTTAATCCATGCCACACGATCAATCACACCTTTGGAGTGGCCATGTGCGGTATCAACCACAATAACATCAACACCTGCTTCAATTAAGGCTTCAACACGTGCAGGCGTATCTGCACCTGTACCAACGGCTGCACCGACACGCAAACGACCATGCTCATCTTTACAAGCATTAGGATACATTTCGGCCTTGCGGAAGTCATTAACGGTAATTAAACCTTTTAATTTGAAATCATCATCAACGACCAAGACTTTTTCGATGCGATGTTGATGTAATAAGGCTTTAATAGTTTCGGAAGTTTCACCCTCTTTGACGGTGACTAACTTATCTTTTGGCGTCATGATCGATGAAACTGGTTGATTTAAACCCGTTTCAAAACGCAAATCACGGCTGGTGACAATACCGACTAAATCATCACCTTTAACCACAGGTACACCCGAAATTTTATGGGCTTGGGTTAAATGCAATAATTCTAAAATAGTGGTTTCTGGGCTAACGGTAATCGGGTCTTTAACCATACCTGCTTCGTATTTTTTTACACGACGCACTTCAGCAGCTTGTGCAGCAATTTCCATATTTTTATGGAGAATAGAAATACCACCCTCTTGTGCCATGGCAATGGCCATTTTTGCTTCGGACACGGTGTCCATAGCAGCAGACATTAAAGGGATATGCAAGCTAATACCGCGAGTTAGTTTAGTTTTTAAACAAACATCTTTGGGAAGAACGGTGGAATAGGCAGGAAGTAAAAGCACGTCATCAAATGTGAGAGCTTCTTGGACGATGGTTAACATAAACGCGCCACCCGTTGACTAAATTAAAAGTCGCGCAATTATAGTCTTGTCTGGGGTTTGATTAAAGTAGTAATGTGATTTCGCTTGATAAAAAAACAAAAGAGGCAAAAAATGCCTCTTTTGTTATTGTTTTTGGAAGTTATTTAGAACAACCTACTGGAACAACTGCCCCACCCGTCGCCAAGAAGTTCACTGTTTGACATTGCATTTCTGTAGTAATTGATAAGAATGTCGCTTTTTCAGCATCTGTTGCAGTATCACCTGTTGGTGCAGCAGGGTTAATCAAAGAGCCATGTGTACCTTGATTAAACTGCAGCCAAGAACTACCTGTTAAATTTTGCTTAGTAACAGTAGCAATATCAATCTCTTTTTTATCACTAAAGCCCATTGCACGTGCTAAAGCGGTATTACCCGATAAAAAGCCTGTTGCGCCTATTTTATCTTGTGTTGCAGTCGCATCACCTTTTAAAGCAGCATTAGGTACTACTAAATCATTTAATACTTGAGTAAAGTGTATAGCATGATTATTTTTAGCAGCCGCCGCAAAGTTAATTGGATCACCACTATCTACTAAAGTTTGAGCAAAACGCATAAAGGTTTCATAAGTATCTGTATCTTCCAATACTCCATTTCCTTTTAAGCCATTGGCAATAATCGGGCCATAAGATTTAGACGCATCTAATAACTTAGGAATAGCACCTCCACCAACCGATAAAGAAGCAGCACCTATTGTTTTAAGATTATCTGCACCCAAAGCAACAGTACCCACAATAGTACCTAAAGAAATACCTGTAAAAGTAACTTTAGAAGTATCAATATCACCACCTGCTACGCCATCTGTATTTAAATTAGCTAAACTTTTAGCCAAAACTAAAATATCAGCGGCACCTTGTCGTAAATTGTCACGACTTGTTATTGGGCTAGCTAAATTAATAAAATGTGTACCTGAACCATCCACTTTATCATCTTTACCCGCTGCACCTGTTTGATTATTAACAAAATCAGCATCAAAAGTGCGCTCATTTTCTGTCATCAAACTTGCTGCTGGACTTCCAGCCAACAATTTATTTTTATATAAGGGATTATCTGATGCTAAGCCATGCAACGGTAAATCAATAGCAATTGTAGCAAAACCAGCTTTTGCCAAGCTTGGTGCAATTGCCAACATATCAGAACGATTGCGTGTTATACCATGTTGAAAGATACTAATTGGCCATCCAGTAGTTGGTTTAACACCTTTTGGTACAGTTAATATTACTGGAATAATTTGATCACTTTGTTTAAGTGGTAATGGGAAACATGTTGTTGTACTAAGACTAGGTTCTAATGTAATGCCATTGATTACTTGTTTTGCAGCATAAGCGCCACAAGGAATTTTGCCTAATAAACTAGCAGTAAAATCTGGCTTTGTGGCATCAGCCTTCCAATAAGTATTTAAAATAGGTGTAGGATTAGCTTCAGTTGCAGCGGCTTGAGTTGACATATAATAAGGCACTTTTAAAGTTCCCACGTATACATCTGTTTGATTAGCATTTGGTACAGTTGTTGGCGTTTTACCTGCCGCAACAGCAGCCGCATCTAATAAGTCTTGTACCGTTTTACCAATAGGTGCTACATTTAAATCGCTTGCTGTTGTATTGGCAGCAACCATATCTAAAGTTTTTGTTGTGCTTTGAGTGGTTACACTATAAGCCAACAATACATCACTTTCGG
>NZ_CALETI010000023.1 GCF_937920075.1 uncultured Agitococcus sp. | reverse complement strand
TGAACTTGCTGTTTATTGAAGATGACGAAGTATTAAGCAAAGCAGGTGTTGTGCGTACCATCTATGACCCAACGGCAGGCACAGGCGGAATGTTGTCAGTGGCTGGTGAATACTTAGCCGAGTTAAACCCACAATCACGGTTAACCATGTTTGGCCAAGAGCTTAACGACGAGTCCTTTGCTATTTGTAAGGCCGATATGCTCATTAAAGGTCAGGATGTCGCCAATATTGTCGCTGGTAACACGCTGTCGGACGATGGTCATCCACACAAGAAATTTGACTATATGCTGTCTAATCCTCCGTTTGGTGTGGAGTGGAAAAAAGTCGAAAAAGACATTCGCAAAGAACACGAACAACAAGGTTTTAATGGTCGTTTTGGTGCAGGTTTACCGCGTGTTAGCGATGGTTCGTTGTTATTTTTGATGCACTTAATTTCTAAAATGCGCCCTGCTGTGGATGGCGGTAGTCGTTTGGGTATTGTCTTGAATGGTTCACCGCTGTTTACGGGTGGCGCAGGTAGTGGCGAAAGTGAAATTCGGCGTTATGTGTTAGAAAACGATTTAGTTGAAGCGATTATCGGTTTGCCGACTGATATGTTTTACAACACAGGCATTAGCACTTACGTGTGGATTTTATCTAACCGTAAACCGAGCCACCGTAAAGGTTTAGTTCAGTTAATTGATGCCTCTAGTTTTTGGCAAAAGATGCGTAAGTCTTTAGGTAGTAAGCGCAAAGAATTATCCGACGAGCATATTGCCGATATTACTCGTTTGTTTGGTCAGTTTTTAGAAGCAGACTTGGCGACGGTGTTGGATGCTGAAGGTAAAGAAATCAGCCGCCAATTGATTAACAATCACAGCCCTGCCCCTATTGCGCCGCAAGGTGGCAAAGTCAAACTTGTGCCGATTGCTCGCATCTTTAAAAATAGCGAATTTGGTTATAACACTATCACCGTTGAACGTCCGTTGCGTGATGAGCAAGGCAACATTGTGCTAAACACCAAAGGTAAAAACAAAGGCAAACCAATGGCCGATGCCAATTTACGCGATACGGAGAATGTGCCGTTAAGTGAGGATATTGAAACCTATTTTAAGCGTGAAGTATTGCCTCATGCGCCCGATGCGTGGATTGACTTTGATAAAACCAAAGTTGGTTATGAAGTGCCGTTTAATCGTCATTTTTATGTGTTTGAACCGCCACGCGATTTAGCCGAGATTGATGCCGACTTAAAACAAGTGACGGACAGTATTTTGGCGATGATTGCAGGATTATCGGCATGAAGCAAAACTCTACGCCCACCACCACACAAACAGCCTTTGACGATGTGTTACGCCTAATTGATTCGGCCAAGCAACGTGTTTACCGCGCAGCTAATACCGAGTTAATTGATTTATATTGGCAAGTTGGCGAATTGATTAGCAAAAAAATAGCCTCTGCCGAATGGGGTGATGGTGTTGTGGCTCAACTTGCGGATTTTATTGCACAAACACAACCCAATTTACGCGGTTTTACGCAACGTAACTTATTTAGAATGCGTCAATTTTATGAAGCTTATCAAGGTGATACAAAAGTGTCACCACTGGTGACACAATTATCGTGGACACATAATCTCACCATTCTTAGCCGCAGCAAACGCCCCGAAGAACGCGAGTTTTATTTAAAAATGGCCATTCAAGAAAAATGGAGCAAGCGTGAGTTAGAGCGTCAATTTAATACGGCTTTATTTGAGCGTGTGGTATTAAGCCCTGTAAAAACATCGCCGATTGTGGCACAACACTACCCAAAAGCACTGGATGTTTTTAAAGATAGTTATGTGGTTGAGTTTCTTAATTTACCTTCTGCACATAACGAAGCGGATTTGCATAAAGGGTTGTTGCTTAAACTGAGGGATTTTTTATTAGAGCTTGGTCGTGACTTTTGCTTTATTGGCAGTGAGTATGCTTTACAGGTAGGCAAACAAGACTTTGCCTTAGACTTGTTGTTTTTTCATCGAGGTTTAAATTGTTTGGTTGCGATTGAGTTAAAAGTGACAGCGTTTGAGCCGCGTGACCTTGGGCAGCTTAATTTTTATTTAGAGGCTTTAGACCAAGACCATCGTAAGCCCCACGAAAACCCTGCAATTGGGGTGTTGTTGTGTGCGAGTAAGGATGATGAGGTGGTGGAATACGCGCTTAATCGTTCGTTGTCGCCTGCCTTGATTGCGGAGTATGTGACGCAATTGCCCGATAAACAGTTGTTACAAGCCAAGTTACATGAGTTTTATGTGCAAAATATGCCACAAGGAGAACAGGCATGAGCTTTCCACGTTATGCAGAGTATAAAGATTCATGCGCGAAAGAATTAGGTGCTATTCCAGTTGATTGGAATATATTGAGAATTAAATACTTAACTAAATGCTTAGATGGACAACGTGTGCCTTTGAATGCGATTGAGCGAGGAGAGAAAAAAGGAGATATACCTTATTGGGGAGCTAACAAAATTGTTGATTATGTTAATGATTGGCTCTTTGATGAAGAGTTAATTTTATTAGGTGAAGACGGTGCTCCTTTCTTTGATAAGTTAAAGGATGTTGCTTTTGCGGTGAATGGAAGAATATGGCCAAATAACCATGTCCATGTACTGTCCAAGACCATGAGCGGCGATTATCTTCTCGGTGTAGCGCGTTTCCTTGTTGGTAATGATGGCTTGTTTGAAGCCTTTTTCCTTAAGCAGCGCCAGGGTTTCCATAACCTCCGGGTAGGGGCGGCTGGATGTTCCAGCGGTAT
>NZ_CALETI010000022.1 GCF_937920075.1 uncultured Agitococcus sp. | reverse complement strand
TCAAATTATTCTTATTGGGATTAATTTCTATTGTGTGGTTGGTGTTTTATAGTTTGCAATTTTGGTCATGGCATTATGTCTGGTTATTGCCCATCGCCATGTTATCAATCCCTTTGTTGATTATGGCGATATGGTCTTTAATGTTATGGGATCTAACAGATTTACCAGAAGCCTTAGAAAGCCTAAAAAACGGTGTATTAGGTGTAAAAGAGCGTGTGGCTGGTGATAAACAAGAAGCACTCAAAGTCGTGGTCAGAGTAAGCCAAGCGCGTAAATTGCCATCCATGCTCAAGGAGTTATGGGGCATGGTTGAGGGGGTAGATGCAATTAGAACAGTTGTTGGCCATGCGTTGTTTTTGGCTAATCCTGTCAGTTGGGGATTATTAATCTTGGCCGTTATTGCTATTACTTTATATATTCTCTCTGCTAGTATTAGTTTTATATTTTGGATGTTGTAGGAAAAATAAATGTCTGAACAAATTGAAATAACAGATATTGTGCTTGGCGAAGGCAAAGCCGTTGTTAAAGGTGCATTAATAACGACTCAGTATACTGGTTGGTTAGAAGATGGTACAAAATTTGACTCTTCTTATGATCGTGGCCAAGCTTTTCAATGTGTGATTGGCACAGGTCGAGTGATTAAAGGTTGGGATATTGGTTTAATGGGCATGAAAGTGGGGGGCAAGCGTAAATTATTTGTGCCTGCGCATTTGGCTTATGGAGAGCGAAAAATTGGCGCATACATTAAACCAAATTCAAATTTAATCTTTGAGATAGAGTTGTTAGAAGTATTGACGAGGGATGACTAATATATAAATATGATGATGTTGTTAAATGACATATATTTTATTTTTATTATGTTTTTTTATATAATGATTTGCTTCACATTGAAAAATAAATGCTTGGGTTATGTTCACATCAAGCCTTCAATAAATGCTTTAATTTAAGACTAAAACAAATAAACAGTAATCCTAATGTTTTACTGGATTATTAGTAGGATTTGTTCTAGGAGAGAAAAATGCCCCTAGCTGGTTATTATCATAATGAATTAGAAAAAGTCGATAAGGCTTCAAAACGTTTACGAGAAGTCATGGATGGTTTAAGTCCCGCTTTTTTTATCGGTATGTTAAATTTAGAAGGGTGTGTTACCTATGCTAATCAGACGGCATTAGATGCTGTAGGCATAGAACGTAAAGACGTTTTGGGGCGTAAATTTGATGAGACCCCTTGGTGGGCGCATTCCGAAACACAAAGAGAGCAATTACGTTCGGCAATTTATAAGGCATTACAAGGTCAATCTTCTCGTTTTGATATGGTATTTAGAGATATTAATCAGAAGTTGAGAGTTATTGATTTTAGTCTTCATCCAGTTTTTGATGTTAAGAATAATGTATCTTATTTAGTGCCTTCAGGCCATGATGTGACTGAACGGCGTAGGGCAGAACGCTCTTTATCAATGATCACCGAATGTCAGGCTTTGCTGTTACAAGTCGATGAAGAACAACGTTTATTGCAAAATATTTGTCAATTAATTATGGATCGTGGTGGCTATCCACATGTGTGGATTGGTTATGCTCAACAAGATGAACGCAAAACAATTTTGCCTGTAGCTTATGTGGGGATAGAAGCCGCTGATTTTAAGGATTATCTATCGTGGTCTGCTGATGATATCCGTGGTCAGGGGCTAACAGGCCCATGTATTCGTCAATCTAAAACCATTTTATGTCAAGATTTTCTCCAAGTTGAGTCCTTAGCAGTACAACAGATGGCAACGAGTCGAGGTATTCGTGGAGGTATTGCTTTAGCCTTAAAAAATCCTTTAGGCAATGCTTTTGGTGTATTGTCGATTGTTTCCCACGAAGTATTTGATATAGAACAAGAAGAAGTATTGTTGTTAGAAAAATTGGCAGATAGTATTTCTTATGGCATTAGAAACTTAAGAGCGCGTAAAGAAAATGAGCAAAGTTTAGCGGTTATTTATCAAATTGCCGATGTTGTTTCTTTAGCTACAGGCGATCATTTTTTTCAAAAATTGACCTTGGCAATGACCAAAACTTTGGGCGCTGAAGTTGGTTTTATTTCTAGAGTACAGTTGGGTAAACCATCATTAACACGCAGTGTTGCGTTGGTTGTAGATGGTAATTTATTGGATAATATCGATATTCCAATTATTGGAACACCTTGTGAGCGATTAAGTCCAACTGCTAAAGAGTGGATTGTGTCTTGTAATGTTATCGGACAATATCCCTTAGCAGAAGGTTTAAGAATGTTTGGTGCGGAGTCTTATATTGGTCGTCGAATAGAAAATTTACAATGCGAATATATGGGACAAATAGTATTATTGTTTAGACGTCCTTTATTAGATACAGCACTTATATCTGCAGTATTTAAAGTGTTTGCTGCACGTGTTGCTGCCGAGTTTGAGCGTATAGGACAAGAGGACGACCACGTCTATAAAATCTAGGAAAAAATTTACGGATGCACGAACAGCATATTGCCATTATTGGTGCAGGTACAGCAGGTCTTGCAGCCGCCATTATTCTTGCCCGTCAAGGACACAAAATTACCATTTTTGAAGCGGTTGATCATTTATCGCCTGTGGGTGCAGGTTTACTCTTACAACCCGCAGGTTTGGCGGTTTTTGCCCATTTGGGCGTTTTAGAACATGCTTTAGGTTTGGGGGCTGTTGTAACGGGGTTAGAAGGTCGATTGCCCAATCAACAACTCTTAGTTAATAGTCACTATCTGCAAGCAGGGCAAAATCTTTATGGCTTAGGAATTCATCGGGCAACCTTGTGTCATGTGTTAATGACTGCTTTGCAAAATCAAAGCTTTACCCATCACATCACGTGGCATATGGGCGCGCACATTGATAAAGTAGAAGAGCAACAAGGCAGTTGTGTGGTGACAGGTAGCATACAGCAACAAGCTTTTACCACCAATTTCGATTTAGTGATTGTCGCGAATGGTGCACGAAGTCAGTTGCGGCCTAAAGCGTGGGTCAAGTTAGATAAATCATATCCTTGGGGCGCAGCATGGACGATTGTGCCAGAGTGTTTAGCATTAGATACACAAATTTTGCATCAGTTTTATGACGGTGCAAAAATTATGATGGGTGTTTTGCCAACAGGTGCAATGCCTGATGCACCAACACAACGTTTATCGAGTGTGTTTTGGAGTTTACACAGTCAACAGCTTCAGCAATGGGGAAAAACCGAAAAGCAACGACAAGATTGGTTAACACAAGTCGATCAACGTTGGCCTGTGGTGGCACAGTGGTTGGCGACGGTGATTAATCAACCAGATCAATGGTTAGCCGCCAATTATCGAGATGTGGTGATGTCACGTTTTGGTCAAGGATGTATTGGTGTCATTGGTGATGCAGCTCATGCAATGAGCCCACAATTAGGGCAAGGTGCAAACATGGCTTTATTAGATGCGTGGGCATTAGGGCAAGCTTGCGCCAAAGCCACAGATCTAAATGAGTTATGGCAAAATTATCACCAATTAAGAGCCTCATCGACCCATTTTTATCAGTGGTTAAGCCGACAATTAACCCCACTCTATCAATCAGATAATGAATTTATGGGAATGGGACCATCAGAAGCACTCGTTCCAATTTCATTATGGCCGACAATGTATGGAAAAGATGAAATTCAAAATATTTCTGTTCAAGCAAAAAATGTAGATCATTTA
>NZ_CALETI010000021.1 GCF_937920075.1 uncultured Agitococcus sp. | reverse complement strand
ATGGTGAAGTAGAAAACGCCTATGAGTTTGCAAAACTTCAAGACAAGCCTATTAGATTTGGAGTGGATGTAGATACTGGCAAGATACAGGCTTATGCTTTAACTGAGTCTGTAGATTTAGCACATGGGTTAAAAGGATTTGTTGGTTTGTCACTAGATGAGCATAACACACAAAATCCTAAGCAATGGTTTGTGATTGAAGAATCAACTGGCCGTAAAGTTAATGGATTAGCTCAAGGCTCAAAACAATCCGCTATTGCTAGTGCTAAAGAAAAATTATCTCAAGTTAAATTATCACCAGATGTTATTAAAAAAAGCATTTCTGATAACATCTTAACCAAGAATCAAGAGCAGCTTGAGGCGGAATGGGTAAAAAACAAAAATATTGGTAAGGAAGCGATTGATAAGGTATGGCATCAAAATACAGACAGTGCTAAAAAAGCGACTGTGAGTGATGCTGCTGTTAAATCTAACGATACAGTCAGTGCTGAGAAAGAGTCGGAATATAACGGTTTTACAAATAAAATGTCTGCAAGAGAGGTTGGGCGTGTTAAGACTGTGTTATCTGTAAAAATTAATTATGGCGATTTAGGTATTTTAACTAGAGGTGAATTTGTTGAACAAGCAGCACAAAAAAGCATCTTTTCAAAACATGAAATTGAAACTCAAAGAATAAGAGCAAAAGAAGACCACCCTGACGCTTTTTATACGTCAGGAGGATATATGCGTATGACTGAAAAAACAGTTTTATCCCTAGATGGTTTCATTATTACGCAAACAGAGCATGATTATTCTCAATACTTGCTTAAAAAACAAGGCAACCATTTTCTCTCGTCAAAAGATGAGCCTATCAATAAAACCGATGAGGAGATGAAAGCGGATTGGCTTGCCAAAAATAACATTAAAATCGATGAGCAATCTAATGAACAAAACAGTATCAATAGAAAGACTGAAAATTTAGCACCTGCTGAAAAGGCACAACAAGTTAAGAAAGAACCTCAAAAATCGGCAGCCAAAACAGAGGGAAAACCAGCTAAAAGCGAAAATGGTAAAAAACTAATTGGCAAAAATACCGAAGGCAATAATGTTTACGAAGATGCAAATGGTATTCGCTTTGTTGATAATGGTGGAGCATTCTTGGTTGGCGAATCTGTAGGGATTAACATAGGAAACAAGCAAAATCCTTATGACACATCAGCTCGCACTGATGAACATCGTACCGTTGAGGAAGTAGAGGCGCGTCAACCTAAACAACCCACCAAAAAAGAACGCCTACTCATTAAAATTGATGATGAGTTAGATGCCGCTTTAGATGATTTTGCTGCTATTTTCAAAGAGCAAGGCAAACGATTAAGCTCAGGCGTTGACCCTGTGATTATGGGCAAGGTGCTGGCTATTGGCATGAAAGCCTCTACGCTTTACTTGGCAAAAGGTGCGGTTAAGTTTGCAGTATGGGCAGAAAACATGATTGCCTCTTTATCTAGTAAAGGAGTTTCTCAAGACTTGGTAGAACCATACCTAAAAGGATTGTATGCAGCTAGTAAAATGCAAGTATCACCAGAAATCCGTAAACAAATGGATAAAGAAGATGATGTGTATGATTTTGACTTTGCTATACTTAATGTAGGTCAAGAAGAAACAACCGACAGCACAGAAAAGACACCCACAACCAAAGAAACGCTAACCGACCTATTCTACGACCACCTGAAAAAAGGCACGTTACCTGAAAATAATGTCAACCTTCGCAAGATGGTGGCCGAGTTTGATGGCAAGGAAGTTGATAATTATCGTTTAAAAGAAGCTCAAGAAATGCTTGAGGCAGCGATAGCGCGTCATTCTCGTGATATTGTCGCGTCTAATCATAATGGCGATGCGTCAACATTCAATCAATTGGTTGATGCGTACAACAAGCAACCAAACTTGAATATCAGAACCAGTACCAGTGTTGAAAACCAAGCCTATAGCACACCTGCGCCCTTAGCGTTTGTTGCTGCAAAGATGGCGAACATTGGTAAGAATACAACCGTGTATGAGCCGACAGCAGGCAACGGAATGTTGCTAATCACGGCATTACCTGAAAATGCCACTGTCAATGAAATGGAAAGCACCCGATTTAACAACCTTAAAGACCAAGGATTTAACGCGCATCAAGGCGATGCACTAAAAGCGATTGAAAACGGGGTTGTTAAGCCTAATTCACAAGATGCAATCATCACCAATCCGCCATTTGGTTCAATTAAAGAAAATGGCAAGACGGTAAAAGTTGCAGTTGATGGTTATAAAATTGGCAAGATTGACCATTTAATTGCAGTCGAAGCGTTAAAGGCCATGAAGCCCAATGGCACAGCCGCGATCATTATTGGCGCAGATATGGTTCAGGGCGGCATATCAACCGATGACCGTATTTTCTTTAACTGGCTATACGAAAATTATAATGTAGTCGGCCACTTTGAAGTTGATGGTAAGCTATACTCAAGACAAGGGGCTTCTTGGCCTGTTCGCGTCATCATCGTACATGGCAAACAAGCATCGGATAAAAACTCACCTGTAACGGGCGCAATCCCACGTTATGACAATTGGAAAGACGTATATGACCAATACATTAAAATGGTGGTGGCCTCAAACAACAGAGGACTATCAAGCGATACTAGCGGTGCAAACAACGCAGCCAATGACACCAGAGCTTCACAGAATGTTGATGGAGTCGAAACTACGCAGACTGGTGCAAGAGGACGAAACACCGCGGGAAACAATGATGATGTCAGCGGAGCATCTACCCGAAATGTATCAAATCGCTCAAGAAACGGAGATAAGAAATTACCCGTCAGCGATAATGTACAGCGATTCGATGAACGCACTAATGCGCAAGATAATTTGGCCGTTGGAGACAACCGAGATACAGGAGTCACAACAGGAAACGATTCAAGAGTGGACGGAAGGTCAAAGCCTGATGGGAATACTGGAAAGGATGTAGCGGTATTATCTGACGCTGATAACTCTTTTCAGGTCAAATACACGCCTGCATCTTCGCGCAAAGATGAGGGAGTGCTTATCCCTATCAATATGCGCCAACCACTCATGGATTCGCTACTGACCCTTGAGGACAATGTAGGCGATATTGATAAGTATGCTGCTAAAGAACTTGGCTACCGCAATACAGAGCAATTGCATGATGCGCTAATGGGTTTGCAGGTTGATTCTGTTGCCTCAGCAATCTATCAAATCAAAGAAAAGAACAAAGGTATTATCATTGCCGACCAAACAGGCATTGGTAAAGGCCGTCAAGCAGCTGCAATCATTCGATGGGCAATGCTTAACGGACACACGCCTGTTTTCGTTACTGTTAAACCGCAATTATTCACCGATATGTATGGCGATTTATCCGACATTGGCAGTAATGACGTAAAGCCGTTTATTGTTAATACAGGGGAATCCATATCAGGGAAAGACGGCAAAAAACTACACAAAACAAAACCTGATGCCAAGCACAGAAAAGAGGTAGAGGATATTGCGGGTGACGGCGTATTGCCTGATGACTACAACGCAGTATTTATTACCTACTCGCAAATCAACAAAACAAACAATCAGCAAAGGTTACTTTCCGCTTTGTCGGGTAACGCTATTTTCATTCTTGATGAATCGCATAACGCAGGAGGCGCATCGTCCACAGGTATGTTCATGCAGGAAGTGTTGAAAGAAGCGAAAGGTGTTGTTTACTTATCGGCAACCTTTGCTAAACGCCCCGACAATATGCCGCTTTACTTCAAGACGGACATGGGTTTAGCGGTTGGCGATACCAACGAACTTAGCACAGCCGTAATGCAAGGTGGACTACCACTACAAACCGTTATTTCTAATGCCTTAGTGAAAGCGGGTCAGTTGTTTAGACGCGAAAGAAGCTATAACGGCGTAAGCATTGAAACTAAAGTCGATTCAGCCAACAAAGTAGAGCATGAAAAGTTATCGGATGAAGCGACAAAAGCATTAAGAGCGATTGTTGCCGCCGACAGAATGTTCCACAACACTTACTTTAAGCAACTTGAGAAAGCAGCAGAGGAAGAAGGCAAGCAAGCAAGGGCGGCAGGTAATAAAGCCGAGAAGTCTGTTAATCACCATGAATTTTCTAGTGTGGTTCATAACTTTATTAGACAGATGTTGCTTGGCCTTAAAGTAGATACCGCCGCTAATGAAGCAATTGCCGCATTAAAGCGTGGTGAGAAGCCATTGATTGCCTTAGAAAACACAATGGGTTCATTCTTGAATGAGTATGTGTCGGCAAACGGGTTAAAGGATGGTGATTCGCTTGGTGATTTTGGCTACAGAGATGTTTTAAGTCGTGCATTGCACAGAACAAGAGCCGTTACGATTAAGGATAAAAAAGGCGAAGAAACTAGAAAAGAAGTAGGTTTGCATGAGTTAGATAGCGCAACACGCGCCGCCTATAACGAAGCACAAAAAATCATTGATTCGTTAGATGTGACCATTCCCGCATCACCGATTGACTGGATGAGAAGTCGCATTGAAAAGGCAGGTTACACCGTTGCTGAAATTACTGGCCGAAATATGGCCGTCGATTACTCCACTAAAACACCAACCGTTTCACAAGTGCCATTGTCTGAGCAAAATGACAAGGTAGGCACAACCCGTATGTTCAATAGTGGTGAACTTGATGCCATTATTTTGAATGTCGCAGGTTCGACAGGTATTAGCTTGCACGCTTCGGAGAAATTCAAAGACCAGCGCGTCCGTCACATGATTGTTGCCCAACCCGCACAAGACATTAACATCTTCATGCAGATGCTTGGCCGTATTCATCGTACAGGTCAAGTCGTATTGCCTAAATTCACGATTCTTACCTTAGATTTACCTACCGAAAAACGCCCTACCGCCGTACTTAATAAAAAGATGAAGTCGCTCAACGCCAATACTTCATCCAATACCGAGTCGGCAACGTCCATTGTTTCAATGGATATGCTTAACAAGTATGGCGACAAGGTTGTTGCCGCATACCTTGACGAAAATCAGGACATTGCTAAAAAGATTGGCATGGAGGTTCACGGCGATACGTCATCCGCTGAAACGAATGATGATTTTGCTAAGAAAGCCACAGGCCGATTCGCGTTATTGCCTATCCAAGAGCAAAACAAGATTTATGAGGAAATTGAGCCGCAATATGCCGCGTTAATTAGCTATCTTGATGAGACAGGTCAAAACGAGCTTGAGCCTAAGACTATTGACTTTGAAGCAGAGTTAAAACTGGAGTCAACCGCTGTCCCTGCTACTGACCCAAGCACACCATTCGGCCAAGAAGCAATCTATGGTGAGTACAAGGTAAAACCGCAAGGTAAGCCAATGACGCTCGACGAGGTTAAGGCACTAATCACCAAGAATATCGGTGAAGATGTATTGCCATCGCAGCACACTCAAAAGCTAATTACGGACGGGCAGAACGGATTTAACTCATTCATCGCTACTCTTGAGAAAAAATATCAAGAGGCAAAGGATGACGAAGATGCGGGAAATATCCAAAAGAATATTTCAAACCAAAAAGCAGTGTTCGAGAACACGAAATCATTTATTGAAAGTCATCGTGTTGGCAGCATTTGGCAGATTGATATTAAGGGCGATATTTACAATGCCGTTATCACTAATGTTAAGTCAACCTTCAAAAAGGGCGGGCATGGCAATCCATTCGCGCAAAGCAAAATCATTATCTCACTGGCAGTTAATGGCGAACTAAGAAGCGTCACTGTACCAATGACCGAGTTTTCGCGCATCGAGGTGTCAAAGTATTACGGCACAGCGCAAGACGCGTTAAAGCAACGAGGCGACGACTCAGCACTAGCCAAAATCATCACAGGCAATCTTTTAGCGGCTTATGCAAATCTTGTTGGGTCAGATGGGCGTGTTATTTCATTCACTAAAAAAGACGGCACAACCGAACAAGGTATTTTGTTGCCTAAAAAATTCAACTTTAAAGATAATGTTCGCCAAGACTTTGCTATTAAAAACGCAAGCGATGTATTTAAACTTTTAAAGTCGAATGTTGATGATATTTCTAAGACGGGTGTAGCAAGTCGTAAGGGCGATATTCGCATTGTTTACAACAAGCGTAATGATGTAATTACTATTTATACACCAAAATCAAAATCAACAGGCGGCAAATGGTTTTTAGATAAAAAACTAATCGGCATTACAGGTGATTTTGTTAGCAACGGCACTATGATGACGGTGAGCGTGCCATCGAGCAAAGCCGTTTCCGCACTTTCCGCTGTTATCAATAAGTCACCACTATATGTTTTGCCGAGCCAAGCAGACGCAACAAAAGAACTTTTAGGCTACCATGAAGGGCAGGTTAATCTTAAAGAAGATAAGCCTAAGTTTAGCCAATCCTCCACCATCGGCGACCGCACAACCACCT
>NZ_CALETI010000020.1 GCF_937920075.1 uncultured Agitococcus sp. | reverse complement strand
TGCATCTCTATAACTTCAATCGGATAATCTAAAACCTCGTCTAATATGGTTCTAGCCATTGCTCTAAAGCCATGCCCACACATTTGCTCACTGGTATAGCCAAGCCTACGCAATGCCGCGTTTATGGTGTTTTCTGACATAGGGCGTTGATTTGTTCTAATGCTGGGGAATACATAAGGGCTATTGCTAGAGATAGACTTTAAATCTGTTAATAACTTAACGGCTTGAGAGGATAGGGGGACAATATGCTCGGTTTTTGTTTTGTGAACATGATAACGCCACTCTTTAGCGTTTAGGTCTATATCTGTCCACTTTGCAGTTCTTAACTCACTGGGGCGAACAAATACCAAAGGGGCTAATTTAAGGGCAAAAATAGTAATGTAATGTCCTTCATAGCCGTGTATATCCTGCATCAATCGGGCAACTTGTGAGGGGTCAGTAATCGCGGCTTGATGGTTAGTAATAACTGGTTGCAATGCACCTTTTAGGGCTTGGGTAGGCTCATAAGTGGCGCGGCCTGTGGCTATGGCATATCTAAACACTTGACCACATTTGACTTTTATTCTTTTTGCGGTTTCACGTTTATTTTGATCTTCAAAGATACGACAAACGGCTAATACATCAAGTGAGCTTATATCTGTAATGTTTTTTCTGCCAAAGTGATTAATGGCAAAACTTAATAACCATGTACTTTTTTTATGTGTTGCTTGGGCTAAATAATCTTGTTTGTTTAACCATTCATTAGCGATTGCTTCAAAAGTATTAGCTGCTTGTAAAACAGATAGTCGTTTTTCTTCTTTTTTGGCTTCGCTTGGGTCGATATTATCTTTTAATAGCTTTCGTGCATCATCACGCTTTTGACGTGCTTCTTTTAGTGATACTTCGGGATATATGCCAAACGACAAACGGTTCTCTTTACCAGTAATAGGCCGCTTGTACTTCATTTGCCACTTCTTAACGCCTTTAGGGGTAATCTCTACATAAAGTCCCTCTGTATCGTATTCGCGCTGTGGCTTGTTATCGTCTCGACTATATTTAAGAGTTTTTAAAAATGTGTCAGTTAATGGCATGGGGGCATCATCTTTTTAATAATGTTGAGCAATGCCCTTTATAATGCCCCTAATAGTTTTAGCTTTCAATGACTACCATAGAATACTATAGACAATAAAAAAGCCCTGATTCGTTGAAAATCAAGGCTTTTTATACGGTAATGACTTGCTTAGAAGTCTATTTGGTGCCCAGTAAGGGACTTGAACCCCCACGGATTTCTCCACTAATACCTGAAACTAGCGCGTCTACCAATTCCGCCAACTGGGCATATTCTGCAAAGCGCGTAAATTAGCGAGCTTTGTGGCTTATGTCAATGTTTAGATTAAGGCTTTGGCCAAATTGATAGCACTTAAACCACTAATTAATAAGCCCACGACAATTAACAAGCTTTTAGTGGGTAAATGATGGCACAACCAAGCAGCCAATGGCGCAGCAAACAAACCTCCCACCACTAAACCAGCAATTAATGGCCAGTTACTAAACACACTCCCCATCACCGCAAACGCAGTTGCACCAGCTAACGATAAAAAGAATTCTGCAGCATTGACTGAACCAATCGTAGTGCGTGGATCTTGACCTGTACCTACCAAAGAGGTTGTAACCACAGGCCCCCAGCCACCACCACCCACAGAATCAACAAAACCACCTGTTAAGGCTAAAGGGGCAATATGTTTTGGAGCTTCTTTGCGCGTTTTAATGGCTCTAAAGGCTTTGCTTAAAATATATAACCCCATTAGCAACAAATAAGCCGAAATATAAGGTTTTAATACATCACCATCAAAGCTAGTGACTACATAAGCACCTAAAACACCACCAATCACACCAGGAATCACCAAACGATAAAATAACGCTTTGTTAATGTTGCCAAAGCGCCAATGTGAAAATCCCGAAAAACCAGTGGTAAATACTTCTGCCAAGTGCACAGAGGCAGAGGCTGCCGCAGGTGGCACACCTGAGCCTAATAAAAACGTGGTGGCGGTAATGCCATAGGCCATACCCAATGCCCCATCAATGACTTGTGCGCCTAAACCCACGGCAAATGCAAGCCAAAAAGCATTACTTAACAAGCCATCAGTAATAACATGAGATTCGGGTGCAACTAAATAAACACCACCCATGACAACACTCAATAATCCCAATAAAACCGCAAAAGTTTTGGCTAAAGTAATTAACGAAGGTTGATGAGTAACCTCAACCTCCAATAAGGGCAAACCTTCTTGTTCATGTTGTTTACTTTCGGGAGCGTCATAGTCTAAATGGCGTATTTTCATGGTATTTGGTGTTCAAGAGTCAGCAGTGTGCGCACTATAGAAAAAAACCAATATATTTAAAAATACTTATTAATTATATTTTTATGCTTTATAGTTATAAAAAAACTGTTTTAGGCGAGTTTTATCTGGGGAAAATGTAAGCAAATACGAGCCGCTTGATTAATCGCCCAAATTGTCAAGGACTTGTCATTTTTACCATGTTACAATCTAGCTAGATGGAGAAAGATCTCTCCCTAACCCTCTCCTAAACGAAGAGAGGGAATATTGATGAAAAATTAAAACTGTATCGTTTTTATAGAGAACCAAAATATTTATGACGCAAAATTCGTGGCAAGACCCACAAGCTCAGCGTGAAGCTGAAAAGTACGAAAATCCTATTCCAAGTCGTGAACTTATCCTCAGTATTCTTAATCAGCATAACAAAGCCTTAACTGCCGAACAGTTAGCAGGCGTATTAGGTTTGTATGATGATGAACGCCAATTTGCCTTACAACGTCGCCTAGGTGCAATGATTCGTGATGGTCAACTCAGTGCTGATCGCCGTGGTGCGTATAAACCCCTTGATGAAACTGAATGTGTAAAAGGTTATGTACAAGGGCATCCTGATGGTTTTGGCTTTTTAATTCCAAGTGATAAATCGCCTGATATTTTATTAACCTCCAAACAAATGCGTTTGGTATTTCATGGTGACATTGCCTTAGTGCGCGTGGTTGGATTTGACCACAAAGGTCGTCCTGAAGGTCGGATTGTGCGCGTGATTGAGCATAAAACCGAACATTTAGTCGGACGTTATTGTGAAGAAGATGGCATGGCATTTGTCTTGCCTGATAATCCACGTATTACCCAAGAAATTGTGTTGCAAGGTGATAACAAAGGCGCGCAATTAGGCCAATTTGTGGATGTGCGTATTGTGCACCAACCCACTCACCACAATTTAGCCGTGGGTGAAGTGGTTGAGGTCTTGGGTGACTATATGTCCGCAGGCTTAGAAATCGAAATCGCCTTGCGTAATTTTGAAATTCCGCATATTTGGCCAGCCGATGTTGAGCAGCAAGTGGCAGGAATGACGCCAGAAGTGGCCGAAGCCGACAAACTTGATCGTGTTGACTTGCGCGATTTACCTTTAGTCACGATTGATGGTGAAGATGCCAAAGATTTTGATGATGCGGTATTTGCCCAAAAGCGAGCAGGGGGTGGTTATCGTTTAGTGGTGGCCATTGCTGATGTATCACACTACGTCAAACCCTATGAACCCTTAGATATGGAAGCACGACAACGGACAACCTCGGTGTATTTTCCAGGTTATGTTGTGCCAATGTTGCCCGAAATTTTATCAAACGGTTTATGTTCGTTAAAGCCACACGTTGATCGTTTGTGTATGGTCTGTGATATGACCATTTCCCGTTTAGGGCGAGTCACCAGTTATCGCTTTTATGAAGCCGTGATGCACTCACAAGCGCGTTTAACTTACACTCAGGTCAGTGCTTTATTAGAGCAACCTGAAAGTGAGTTAGGCCAACAAGTTAGCAATACTTATCCGCATCTAATTCAGCCCTTACATAATTTGTATGGCCTATTTAAGATTTTACGTGCTAACCGTGAAAAACGTGGTGCATTGGATTTTGAAGCACCCGAAACCTATATCGTCTTTGATGAACAACGTAAAATTGACAAAATTTTGCCACGTACCCGCAATGACGCTCATATGTTAATTGAAGAGTGTATGTTGGCAGCCAACGTGTGTGCCGCTGAATATGTACAAAAGCGCCAGTTGCCTGCTTTGTATCGTAATCATGAAGGGCCAAAAGACGAAAAACTGCTTAAATTAAAGAGTTATTTGTCGTTGTTGGGAATTGATTTTAAAGCAAAAAAAGCAACCCCAGCCGACTTCCAAGCGGTATTACTACAAATCAAAGACCGTCCTGATGCCGCGATTATTGAAACCATGCTCTTGCGTTCAATGATGCAAGCGGTTTATAGCCCAGATAATCTTGGCCATTTTGGTTTGGCGTATGAGGCTTATGCCCATTTTACTTCGCCGATTCGTCGTTATCCTGACTTGTTATTACATCGTGTGATTCGTCATAGCTTACGTCATCCTGATGCCCAACCTGCTATTGAGATGACCGAAATGTTAGCTTTAGGCGAGAAATGTTCCTTAAACGAACGTCGTGCTGATGAAGCCACGCGTGATGTCACTGCATGGTTAAAATGTGAATACATGCAAGACCATATTGGCGATGAGTTTAAAGGCGTTATTAGTGCGGTGACTGCTTTTGGCTTTTTTGTCTCTTTAGAAGATATTTTTGTTGAAGGCTTAGTGCATGTGCGCACTTTAGAGGGCGACTATTTTAACTTCGACCCCATTTCTCATGTGTTGTTAGGTTCACGAACAGGCATTAGTTATGCAATGGGTGATAAAGTCAGTGTCAAAGTTGCAGGCGTCAACTTAGATGAACGCAAAATGGATTTTGAATTGTTGGCTAAGTTAACCAGTGCAAAACGCAGTCGCTCTGTTAAAAAAGAACCTGTATCTGAGGGCAAACCCTCCAAAAAACCACGTAACAAAAAGCCAGATTTGCGCAGTGATGCTGAAAAAGCTCAAGCCAAGCAAAAAAAGGCTAAAGTTAAAAGCAAAGCTAAACGAGCTAAAACAAGTAAAAAATAGCTTAGAAGTCAACATGATAAATGATTAAGGTCTGAAGCTCAGTTTTTTCTAAGGTTTGATGCTGATTAGACACACTATAAACGCTAGTTTTAATAGTAGTAAAATCGGTGTTTACCGAGGGCTTGGCTGAGCAAGACCAAGTTGTTTGTTGTTGATTACTGTCAATATTACAACTAGAAATGACTCTGGCACTCACTATCATCTCTGCTGATGCTTTGTCGGCAAAAGCAGGATGATTAACTATTAAAAAAAGGATTATAGATAAACCGCTTAAATATTTCATGGCCAACATCCGTGTTGATCTTCAGAGTTATTTAAAGTGTATATGGTATTAAAAATATTGTTAGTTAGGTTTTCTGTATTATTTACATGCGTTAGTCAGTTTTTCTTATAAAAATATGGCATATTGCTCACCATGACACCACAATTTCTAGAGATACAACATGGCAAAATGGCAAAAACTGATTGCATTTAAACATGAAACCATTCGTTTAGGCTCGGTATTACGTTTGCCTGCCCAATACCCTTATGAATCTGTGGTTGAATTTATGGTGTTTGAACCTAATGATTCGGACTATGGTTTAGGTTTAATGGTACGTTCAGGTTATAAGGCAGGTTTAACCTTAGTGATTTTGCCCTCTGAATCACAACCTCAAAATAGCAGAGGCTTGTCAAGCCAATGGTTGATTAAACATTGGCAGACATGGGTTTATCCGTCTTGTCCTGTTGAACATGTGTGGTTAAATGAGCAACCGAGAATCCCTCAGCTGCCACATGAACAATAAAAAACAGTCTTTTACAACGGCAATCACATAGGGTCTGTTGACATTTTGCGTGTGAGCCGCAATCAAAACGTCAACAGACCCTATTCAATCGTCGTTATAAATCTAAATATTAATACTTGTTGGAATTTGGCTCGGTAATAAAAAGTTATAGCTAATTCGTTCACTATTACGCGCATTAATAATAGCTTCAACATCTATTAAGGCTTGGCGAAATTCGGCTAAAGGCCCATTGTCTTCAGTAACTCGATCATCTTCAAACCATGCTAAATAAGGAAAGTGATTGCTGCGATAATCACCCAAAGGACGATAATGAACCGAACCCAATAAATATAAAATATTTAATTGTTCAAACGACTGTTCTATGGGTGGAAGAAATTTTTGCCAATCTGCTTGAGTATGCCCTATTTGTGTGGTGGGGCAGGCTTGCCAACCAGCACCAGAAATAGCAGGTGCATAGGTCATTAATGGTTTTTGGGGAAAGTTAACCGCAGCATGTTGTGCGCTTGCGGTAAAAATAATCATAGTCAAAGTTTCAATTAACACATCTTTGTGGTTAATAGGCATAAAACCTTGAATTTTGCCGTCTGTGATAATTGAGTTTGCCCATGCTTGCAATTCGCTATCATTAATTACGTCTTCACTACCTTGATAGTATAAATCAATATAGTTTTTCACCCATTGTTCGATGGTTGCCCAAATTAATAATTCATCATCACGATAAGGAAGTCATAGTCATATCCCTTGATAAATGAGTGGTTTAAAAAATATCAGGGATAGTTTTGCATAAATAAAGCGTTAGACTTTTTTATTGTATCTTCCCTGACATGTTTAATTTAGTCATTTTTTTATAAAAGCAAGCAGTTTTTTATTAACTTTGTATGCCAATAAAAGCTTACTTATGACGCCAAGTATCAAGCTTTAATCTATGCTAATTAGTACAATTTTTGCCCATAATTTATGCTTGCTGCATAGCATCCCCGCATATTAGAGGGTTATCATGAAAAAAATTATTACACTTGCCAGTTTATTAGTCTCCGCCTCAACAAGTTTTGCTGATTCTGCTTGGCCATTAAGCCAAGCGATGGAATTACAAGCCGATACGCCTGTGAATCGGTTACAAATTTTAGGTGCGCATAATGCATGGAACGATTCTTCCGCAACGTGGGCAAACCAAGTATGGGCTTTAGATAAGTTAATGGACAATGGTGTGCGTAATATCGACTTAGATATTCACAATGATGGTGGTGTAGTCAAGTTATGCCACCAAGATTGTGGCGCAATTTATGCTGCTGTTGATAGTTATCCTAATGAATTACAAAAGATTGCTAATTGGTTAGCGGCACATCCGAAAGAAATTATTTTTATTGATTTAGAAGACCGTGTCGGTAATCAATCCTTAGTGGAAGCACCGCTCAAGTCGATTTTTGGTTCAATGTTATATTTGCCCAGTGATAAGCCAAGTAATCGCTGGGAAACACCACGAGAAATGGTTGCTAAAGGCAAACGTGTCATTGTTAAAGGCGCAAATAATACCTATGACGGCTCGTTAATTTGGGATGGTCGTATTTTTGCCACAGGTGCAGCAGGCGGTTGGAATTCTCGTCCTGTTAAATATTTTGACACAGCGACTTGTACAATGGATGGTAGTCCTTTAGTGCTTGGCCAAATTTACACTATCTCTGATAGCAAATTAGGCAAAGATTTATTGCCTGATGGTTGGGTTGACCAAACAGGTACGATTGATAGTTCTAATATTCCGCGTTTATTTGCTTGTGGTGTTAACAATGTTGATGCCGACCGTTGGGATGACAGTATGACTGCTGCCGCTGTATGGAGTTGGAATGGTGGTGAGCCAAACAATGCAGGTGCATCTGGAGAGAATTGTGCGGAACAAGGCAGTAATGGCCGTTGGAATGATAATAACTGTACGGTAATCCGTCGGTTTGCTTGTCAAAATATCAATAATGCCGATGATTGGCGTGTGACTAGCGGTAGCGGTGCATGGGAACAAGGTCGCGCACAATGTGCCAGTGAGTTTGCAGGTTATCGCTTTGCGGTGCCTGCCAATTCTTACCAAAATCAACGCTTATTAGCGGTGAACGGTGGCCAAAGCTTGTGGTTAAACTATTCAGACAAAGCCCGTGAAGGTAAGTGGGAAGCTTATTATGCGGTAACTAATAGTTGGTCTTCAGGGAACTATGCTAACAACCAAAAAATTTATCAAACCTTAAATATTGCAGGCGCAAGTGCAGTTAAAGTCACTGTCACAGGTGGTTTAGATGGCATTGGTGATAATTTACAGATTTTTAATGGTAGTCGTCAGTTACAACGTAATTTAATTGGTACTAATGTTAGCACCAGTTTTGTGGTCAACGACAACAGTGTGATTATTGCCTTAAACACAGATGCAGCCGTATCAGGTAACGTGTCAGTGCAAATTGAAAGTACAACATTAACAGAAGTACCTGTTTGGAAAAATTTGGTCAATGGCAAAGGCAAATGCTTAGATTTAGAAGGCGTTAGCTCAGCAAATGGTGCGATTGTTCATCATTGGTCTTGTCATGGTGGTGATGGTCAAAAATGGTGGCAAGATGCCCAAGGCCGTATTCATAGTAAGTTGAATCCGAACCGTTGTATTGATGTATCTGGTGCAGGCAGCAGCAATGGTACTAAAATTCACTTATGGGACTGTCATAGTGGTGCGAACCAAGTGTGGTTACGTGGTGCAGGCAATTCCTTACGTCCAGCACACGCACCTAACAAAGCGATGGATATTAAAGACGCATGGTGGGGCGCATTTGATGGCCAAGATGCTCACTTGTGGGATGGCCAAAATAGCTGGGGTCAAAGCTGGACTTGGCGTTAATTTTTAGCTCAACAAAAAAGCCGCTTAATGCGGCTTTTTTGTTGGCGGTTGATTGGTTAAGATGTGGCTAGATTTTTTGAAGGAAAAGACAAGATGTTGCAACAAAATCAGCCATTTTCATGGGGATGGGTATTAGCCAGTGTGGGGATTTTTGTCATCACACAACTCGTTCTTGCTTATATTGTCGGGCAAGTATTATTAGGTGCGCGTATTCCACATGGTTTGCAACAAATGGTACAAGGCTTTTTGATGTTATTAAGCTATTTTGTTGGCGGTTTTTTGATTGGAGTGGTGTCGCCCAAAATTAGAATTATTGAGCCTGCATTGGGTGCGTTTGCGTCAATTTTTTTAGTGGTCATCTTTTCGTTTTTGATGCCCAATAGTTATGTGCATTTTGAATGGTTAAGGTTGTTAATCGGTGGTGTAATTGCTTTTGCTTTGGCAATGTATGGTGCAGTGTTGGGCGAAAAGTTAACCAAACAACTGCCATAAATCGCTACAAAGAAGGTCTGCTAGAGACCTTCTTGTACTGATTTTTAAGCACCTAATAACGCTTTTTTAAGATTGTCTTGAACAGGCTTTTTACCTAACCAAATTTTTAATAACGCACTTGATAAACTTTCGCCAGAAATAGTCTCTTTTAAAGCGTCATTAAACCAAATACGAGTTAAGCCATTACCTGCAAAGTCGATACACAAACGATCACCTTCTTTAATTTGACGAATGTTATTAATTGCACCTTCTAACTCATCAAGACGAGCTTCCAAAGCTTGTAATTCCTCTTTGGATAAATTTTGTTTTAAAGCATCACGAAAACTACCCGAAATAGTTTTGGCATCGACATCGCGTTTTAAAACTAATTCGATACATTGTGGTGCTGCGCTATTGATGATTTCTTCGGCATTATTATTTTTTTGGCCAAGATATAAAGCGGCAACATAGACTTTAAACAGTGCTAAGGTGCGTAAACCTGCACCATTGAGGACTAAGTTTTGTCCTTCGATTGATTTACCATTAGCTAACTTAACGCCAGCGATTTCTGTGTACCCTGTTGCTAAAGGAGTTGTGGTGGTCATGATCAAAATCCTCTAAATAAGTGCTTATGATGTTCAGTTTTTAAAACTCATACTTAGTTGTTATAAGCACGGCTATTATATAGATATATATATATATGTAACAGTAGTCATCTAAAATGAATGGTAGTCATAAGGATTTTCAAATAAGCATCGTGTGTTTTTGGTGAGAGATTGTTGAGGAGTGATGGTGAGGAAAATCGATCAAAAATGTTATAATTGGCTTTCAACCCCTGTTTTATTAGCCATTATGACCCCTTTAGCCCAACAACTTGAACAACAATTACAACGTACTTTAGCCACGGCGACAATTACTGCTCAATCCCTGCCCGATGTCGAAGATTTATTCTTATATTTATTAAATCCTGACTATCCTCGAACACCAATGAGTAGTGAGCAAATGCAAGCCATTTGGCAAGAGCCAGCCTATTGGATTTTTTGTTGGGCATCAGGTTTAGCAATGGCCAAATGGCTGAAAGAAAATCCTGATTATGTGCGTGGTAAACGGGTGTTGGATTTTGGTGCGGGTTCTGGTGTGGTAGCCATTGCCGCTAAACAAGCAGGGGCAGCCGAAGTGGTCGCCTGTGATATTGATCCTTTAGCCTTATTAGCGTGCCAAGCCAATGCCGAGTTAAATGGTGTTGAATTAAGTTATAGCCAAGATTTTTATCAATTGACGGAACGTTATGACGTATTGTTAGCCGCAGACGTATTATATGACGCGAGTAATCGTCATTTTTTGGATGAGTTTTTAGCGCGTGCGCAACAAGTATTGGTTGCCGATTCGCGAGTGAAAAACTTTCAGCATCCTCACTATCAAAAACTGGCAGAGCAGGGAGCAACTACATGGCCAGATTTAGACGAGTTTGACGAATTTAGAGTAGTGCGTTTTTATCGGTCTTGTTGATGGTTGGCTTCAATTCACTTCGGCTTCGCTCAGTGACCACCGATCAGCCAACATAACTTCGTTTAGTCGCCAAAATTTGCTCCCTGAGCGGAGTCGAAGGGAGTTGAAAAGTGGCTTATTCCTTGGTCTTAGAGGCCAAGATTTTATCAATAATTAAATCAGCTTCTTCTTCGGTTAATGGTTTATTGCTAATTGCCGTAACATTATGTGTTGGGGAGTTTTTTTCATCAGTTAAATCTTGTTGTGGCAGCAATTTGTATAACTCATTAAGTAGATTCAGCGACTTCAAATCGGCAGAGCCACGCAAATACACTTCATTATCCAAAATACGAATTTCTTTAATATCTAAAGCATAGAGTGTGGCAACAAAAGCAGGTTTGCGGCGAATATGTGGCGAAAAATCCATGCGATACATGCCATTTTTCGCGCTCATGCCTTCAATATTATTCAACGTATGCTGCAGAGGTGTGGTCTTTTTAACTTGTTTTAGCCACCAAGACCATAAATTAAAGCCAAGCTGCTGCCATGATGATTTAAAACGCCTTGGTGTAAATTCAATTGGGCGACGTTCGCGTAAACTTAAACTTTGTTTATGATGATCAAAAGTAATTTTTTCGACATCAAAGCTCGCTTTGATACCAAATTCAAAACCTTGATGTTCATAGACTAAATCAACATCAAACCAATCTTCATGCAATTCAAAATTTAATAAATGTAAATGTTTGGAGCGCGAAGCCAAGCCTGATAATGCGGTGTTTAACACAGATTCAGGCAAATGCAAATCACGCTCTTCGGCTAAGGTATCAACCGCTTTTTTAAGAAAACCTGTCGCTTTTGCAGCGTAACTTAATACTTGATTCCAATCCATATTTTACCTTTATTATTCATATCAAACATGTATATAATCAAAAATAGCCTTAAATTTTATGAGGAAATTTTATGCCTGATTTATTAGCTCAAAAAGCCAGTTTAGAAGCACGTTATGCCGAATTAAATCAACGTTTGCAAGCTATTCGCCAAGATTATGCCAATGGTTTGGATGCTGATAGTGAAGAACGCGCTCAGCAATTGGCCAACGACGAAGTTTTAGCTGAAATCATGCGTGTTGCTCAAGAGGATTTAGCAAAAGTAGCACAACAATTGCTTGAAGTTTCGGCATTATTGGCTAAAGCGTAATGGCAACACCATTAAAAGAGCAATTAGCAGACTTTGCTATACACACTATAGCCGATGTTTTGCAAAAAATTTACCCTGATTTTGCTAGTCAGTCTTTTATTGCTCATGCCTTACAAGGTTTAGAGACTTTAGAGCTAAAACAGCGGGTGCAACATATCATTGTTGTCTTAGCTAACTACCTGCCACAAGATTTTGAGCAAACAGCCGCCATTTTACAGGAGATTCCTGAGCATTGGCCAAGCCAAATTAATCAAGCGTATAGTGCGTTTGTCGCTTGGCCATTAATTGATTATGTGGCGGTATATGGTTTAGCTCAGCCACAAATTGCCTTGCCAACTTTAGCCAAATTAACTCATTTGTTTACTGCCGAATTTGCCATTCGGCCTTTTTTACAACATCACTTTGAAATCACTTATGGTTATATGCAGCAATGGGCGCAACATGAGCATGAGCATGTTCGGCGTTTAGCCTCTGAGGGGCTACGTTCACGTTTGCCTTGGGGACAGCGTGTGGCTAAGTTATTGGCTGAACCACAATGGGCAATCACCATTTTGCAGCAGCTCAAAGATGATTCGAGTGATTATGTGCAACGTTCAGTGGCCAATAACTTAAATGATTTAAGTAAAGATTATCCACAACAAGTCATTGATTTAGCTCAACAATGGCTTAAAGATACGCCAACTGCTCAACGGCAATGGATTATTAAACACGGTACACGAGGTTTGATTAAAGCGGGGCATGCTGATGCTTTGGGTTTATTGGGTTATCAAACACAAATAGCCATTGAAAACATTAAGTTTAAAGTCGATAAAACACACGTTAATATGGGCGAGTCGGTGAGCTTAAATTTATCTTTTGACTTGCCACAGGTTCAGGCGTTAGTGATTGATTATGCTTTATATTTACCGCGAGCGAATGGTAAACATTCACAAAAAGTATTTAAATGGAAAACCGCCCAATTTAGCCAAGGACAGCAGCAATTAACTACACATTTTAGTTTTAAAGAAATTACCACACGCCGTTATTATGCAGGTGAACATCGTTTTGTGGTGTTGGTGAATGGTCAAGAAAGGGCAGAAGTGAGACTTTGCTTAAGTCTCACCTAATTGATAATGATAGAGTGGTTGATAGATACATTGTACATGATAAATATTCCATGTTTTACAACCTTCGATTAAATGACAAAGATACCGCTGCTGAACGATTAGCCACATTTAATTTGGTAAAAATATTTTTGATATGCCATTTGGTTGTTGATAAAGAAATATTTAGTACATCACCTATTTCTTTATTGCTACAACCTTTTTGCATCAAAGCTAAGACCTCATATTCTTTAGCTGTTAACTCCTCCAAGCTAGGTTTATGAGGGAGTGTGACGGGTTTTTGGCTTGGATAAAGGACATCATGATATAACTGTAAATAAATATCAGGCAGGCAAATTAAACCTTCTTCATGTGCATCACGCAACAATTCACCAAAGGAAGGGGCTTCATCAAAAATGGTTTTAATCGCACATTGCAAACCAACATTATTAAATAATTCAACCAACTGTTGTTTGGCAAAACTATGTTGACCTTGTAATGACCAAATGACAATTTGATTGGCTCTAACCACAAGCAAACGAGTACGCATTTGGCTATTGCTTAAATAATTAGCAATCATCTCCAGAATGTTAAGGGCTTTGTCATATTGTTTTTTGCTGCGCAAGTATAAGGCAGCGGCAATCCCACCATACACCCATGTTTCTTGATAGTGATTGGGTGCTTGTTGCCAAACTCCTGCCTGTAGATGTTCGACTAGATCATAATCTTCAACAATATGTTTAATTTGATTAATTTTATTGCTACGCAACGCATGACTAAGTTCTTCGGCCAATAACTGATTTAAAAAACGATTGTAAGTGCCATGACGCAAAATACGTCGTAATTGCAGTAATAACTGACTTGCACGATGAGGGTTTTGTGAGCCTTGTAAACGAGCAAGGGTGACATAAACATAAAAAACTAACTCGGTTGCACAGGCATAATCAACCGCCATAATCAGCTTTTCGCACAAACTTTTGGCCTCATCTCGACGATTTTGCTCATATAAACTCACCGCCATACAAGTCGCTGCATTAATCCAACAGGGGGTATTTTCTTGTTGTATATATTGCTCAAAAAACTCCTGAGTCATTTGTCTGGCGATTAAAATATGGCCAAGCTCACGCTCTGATAAAATAATAATCACTTTAGTAAAACTAGACATATATTCATGGCCAGATTCTTTGAGTAACACATGGCCTTTATGTGCTTGGCGAATGGCTTCTTCACATTGTCCTTTTAGCATATAGTGACGAGCCATAAAAATAGGTGAGGCAACACGAATATCATGAGTACATTGTTGATAGTCTAGCTCATGCAAATCATTAACTTGCTCATAATTATCGCGGTCAAATAAATTAAAGACTTTATCTAAAAAGAATAATATGTCATTGAGTGCAGGGTTGGGTGATATTAAAAAATGTTGTTTTATCACCTCTAATAAATATTTAGCTTGGCTAAATTGACGAGAAAAAATTAACGCCGCTAATTGCAACAAAGCTAAATTGGGATACGCTAAGCGATGTTCTTGTTTAACTTTATCTAACCAGCGCAAAATTAATAAAAGTTGACCTTCTTTAAACCATGTTTGACAACATGTTTCTAAAATTTGCAAAAATCTATCCGATTCTTGTAGATGTTGAGAGTGATATAAAGCTGACTCACTGTCGTTATGAACTAAAAAATAATCTGCGGCACAATTATGTAAATGTTCAACATAGCTATTTGAATGATGTTGTTGTAAATAAATGATGAGGCTTTTTTGAAATAAAGGATGATAACGATAGCTTTGTTGATGTTCATCTATAATATTGATAAACAAGCCTTTTTGAATAATTCGTTGTAATATCAGTTTGCTATCTAAATGCGGCAAAATATGCTGCATTAATTTGGCATCAAATTTATCAAATAAGGCACTAGCTAATAAATATTCACGGACGTCATTAGACAATTCATTTAAGACAACATTGACAAAATAATCGACAATTTCGGGTTGTGATCCTTGAATATTGTGCGTACTTAATGTGCCAGTTTTGGCTCTGGCCAATAAAGCTAATTTTATTCCTGCTAACCAACCTTCGGTTAAACGAAACAACTCATCAGTTTCATGTTTGGTTAATTGAGGCTGCTGCAAAACTTGACATAGTTCATTGAGTTGATGGGTTGGTAAGCGCAAGTCATGGCTATCAATCACCAATAATTTATCATCTAGCTTGAGCCGACTTAAGGAAAAATCAGGATAGCTACGCGTGGCCAAAATAAGATGAATATGATTAGGTAAATCGGCTAACAATAACGCAAATAATTCTTGAATAATGGCGGCAGTTGCATAATGAAAGTCGTCAATAATTAAATAAAACTCATGGTCAATTTGCGCAAAACTCTCCAATAACGCTTGTGCTAAAGTGTCTGCTTGTTCCAAACGAGCATTAAAAGCATTAATTGATAATAAATTAATGTGGCTAAATTGCTTAGCGAGTAATTCATGAAATTGGCGTAAAAAAACAACAGGATCGTGATGACGTCGATGCAAACTTAAGGTGGCAGTGCTTAATTGTGGATTATCTTGTCGCCATTGTTGCAGTAAGGTTGATTTTCCGCAGCCAGCAGGAGCTAAAATGAGTGTCAAACTAAAGTCTTTGCTATGTGCTAATAAGTCTAATAATTCAACACGTTGCAAACGGCTATTAGATAGGTTTAGCTTTAAAGAGTTCATTATTGTTAGAGTCCATGTAGTGGAAGGCGAGTGTATTATTTTTGTTTGGGCAAATTATGGCCTAAAAATATAAAAACCCTACTAAAGTAGGGGTAAATGTATAAGTATTGTGTGGGAGGGGGAAAAGAGTATTGGCCTAAAAAAACATACTAACCAAGCAAAAAATGACGTAAAAGCGTGTTATAACTTTTGACCTGATAAAAATTAAGTCTCTCAAGGAGTAGAAAATGTCTATTGAGTCAGTATTACAAGAAAATCGTCAATTTGCCCCCAGTGCTGAGTTTGTCGCAGGTGCACGTGTTAAGGGTTTAGCAGAATATCAAGCCATGTGCCAACAAGCCGAAGCCGATTATGAAGGTTTTTGGGCAGGATTAGCCAACGAGCGTCTAACGTGGCACAAACCGTTTACTCAAGTATTAGATCAAAGCAACCCGCCATTTTATAAGTGGTTTGCCGATGGTGAATTAAACGTCTCTTATAACTGTTTAGACCGTCATTTACCCAATTTAGCCCATAAAATTGCCCTGATTTTTGAAAGTGATAATGGCACAGTTACCAAAGTGACTTATGCCGAATTACACCGTTTGGTGTGCCAATTTGCCAATGGCTTAAAAAGTTTAGGCGTAACCAAAGGCGACCGCGTCGTGGTGTATATGCCGATGAGCATCGAAGCAGTGGTGGCGATGCAAGCCTGTGCGCGTATTGGTGCGATTCATTCAGTCGTGTTTGGTGGCTTCTCCGCCAAAAGTTTACAAGAACGCATTATTGATGCAGGTGCAAAAATTGTGATCACCGCCAATGGTGGCGTGCGTGGTGGCAAAATTGTGCCCTTAAAAGCCACCACAGACGAAGCTTTAGCCTTGGGTGGTTGTGAATGTGTTGAGCGAGTCATTGTTTATAAGCGTGTGGTGCATGAAGATGCGCCGTGGACGATTGGCCGTGATATGTGGTGGCATGACCTTGTCAAAGGTAAACCCGAAACCTGCGAGCCAACATGGGTGAATGCCGAAGACCCCTTATTTATTTTGTATACCTCGGGGTCAACAGGCAAACCCAAAGGCGTGCAACATAGCAGTGCAGGCTATTTGTTAGGTGCGGTTAATACCATGTTATTAACCTTTGATTATCGTCCTGATGATGTGTTTTGGTGTACAGCAGATGTGGGTTGGATTACTGGTCATAGTTATGTTGCCTATGCGCCACTTGCTGTCGGGGCAACGCAAGTTATTTTTGAAGGCATTCCAACGTATCCCGATGCAGGACGTTTTTGGCAAATGATTGAACGTCATCGTGTCACGACATTTTATACCGCACCCACAGCCATTCGCTCTTTAATTAAATTGGGTGGTGATTTACCTAAGCAATATAACCTATCGTCATTGCGCTTATTAGGTTCGGTGGGTGAGCCAATTAACCCCGAAGC
>NZ_CALETI010000019.1 GCF_937920075.1 uncultured Agitococcus sp. | reverse complement strand
AAAACTGGATTCGTGTTGTTCCTCCTTTTGGTGTCGACCAAGTGGTTGCTTTTGCTTTACCGCAAAAACCACGCCATTGGGATGAGTTACCCAATATGGTTAGCTTATTACCTAATACGCCTCAACTTGTTGCACTTGATGAATTGTTAACCAGTCAAAAAGATATAGCATGGCAACAACTTGAATTACGCTCTTTTCCATCTGCTCCGTAAAAGGTTATTTTTATGCATAAAATCAGTCTTTTTCTATTAGCGTTATTAACTAATATCAGTTATGCAGATGATTGTGCCAAAGCCAATGAACTCATCCAGCAAACGCCACAAAACTCTACTGCTATACTGAACAATTATGAGCAAGCTCTAAAGCTGTGTACGGGTCAAACAGGTTTATATTATGCTTATGGTGTTACATTGATGCAGGCTGAGCAATATCAAGCCGCATATGATGCCTTTAAACAAGCTTTATCGTTATTAAATCAAAATAGCCAAGCTCCTGATTTTGCCAAGAAACGCTTCAGTATTCTCTTACGTCAAAGCGAAAGCCAACTGGCACAATACAACAAAGATGCTAACTATAATCGTGGTGCAGTTATTTTGAGTTTATCTAGTGTTTATGCTGAAGCAAAAGCCTCTGAATTTATAATTCCCAAGGAGTTTATTGCATTACAAGAACGCTTTCAGGAACAAGTCAATAACGAACCTTTATCAGGCCAAGAGCTGAAATTAGCCTTACGTAGTGCACGTGACTTAGCTGTTGAAGCACCGTTGGCCATCGAATATCGCATTCCTTTTGATTTTAATAGTGATAAACCCAGTGTCGAAGGCATGAAATTGCTCAGTAAAATTGGCAATAGTTTAACGGATATTAGTGTGAATAAAATTCTGATTGTTGGTCACACTGATAGTAAAGGGGATGCAGCCTATAACTTAAAGCTTTCCGACCGCCGAGCGAACTCTGTCAAACAACTTCTTATTAAACAACAACCCCAGCTAAAAAATGCTTTAGAAGCCAAAGGTGTTGGTGAAAACGAGCCGCGTTACTCAACTTTATCACCAGAACAAGATGCGTTAAATCGACGTGTCGAATTTATTCTTAATCCCTAATAGGATGCATATTATGTTAGTGCACGGTCGTTTATGGCTACAAAGTTTATGTGGTGCTACGTTGCTGTTATGGCAAAATTTGGGCGTCAGCCAGCCTAATCTGGGCTTATTTGATGTTTATCAACAAAACCGTGAACAAGCCGTCGCTAACCTAATTACACCAGACTTATTAATGGTCAGTTATAGTTTGATTCGTCAACGTACTGTGCTTGAACAAGAACGTGAGTTGTTAATTCCTCATTTTCAAAGCTTCACCGAACAGCTTTATCAACAATTAAGTAAAACTAAACTCAAAACTAATGCACAAAAAAAAGCCTATGCTTATGTGGCTGTTATTTATAGTCTGTTAACTAATCAATCACCTAAGCCGATTAAAGGCTTAGAAATAATCAATAATGAATGGGATTTAGTTCAACAGAAAAGTGGGATAAATGACTCTGCTATTTTAAATATCAAAATAGATTATTCCCAACTTCAAGCACGGGGCCGTTATAGCCAACAAGAAGAGTTAACTCGTTATTTTCAAGCCTTTAAATATGCAAGTATGGCTCACTTTTTTACCAATAGTAGTGCGGCAACAGGTATTAGTGCAGAACAAGCTCAAGAGCTAACCAATATCGCTCAATACTTGACTGAAACAATCGCTAAAAATACGTCTATTAAAACGGCTTATGATCAATTTTATCAGGCCATGACATGGCAATATGGCACTTATAGTGAACTTAACTATCAAGATTTCTTAAAAATTCAACAAGCAAACCCTACAGCTTGGACAGAACCACAACAGCTAAATACTGCTATTAATCTTTATCGATCACAACAACAGCCAATCACCATTTATGATTACCCCGTTGATCCCTCTAAGCTGAATAACCAAGAAAATATGACTCAGGTATTAACTGGTTGGCGCTTATTTTCCCCCACTCAAAATAATGATGTTGCTGCATATCAACAACTACTTTATCCACACACAGGAGTTTTTACAGCACCATGTGGACAATTACACTGTGTTCAACCATGGACATTAGCAACCGTGAATGAGATCGGAAGAGCGTCGTGTAGGGAAAGAGTGTCTTCGCCTGTGTAGATC
>NZ_CALETI010000018.1 GCF_937920075.1 uncultured Agitococcus sp. | reverse complement strand
TCGCTCTACAATTAAATCACGCTCAAACTCTGCTAACGCAGCAAAAATCCCAAAGTGTCACTTTTCTAAGTCGATGTCAGCAAATTATCAAAGATGATGTCATCAGAACTATCTTCAATATAATTTATTGAGAACCAATAGCACGATACAAAGTGGCGTGATGGCAATTTAAAAGATGAGCTGCTTCTCGCACCGACGTTCCTTCAGCAATCAGCCGTTTTCCCATCGCGATTTGCTCCGTGCTTAATTTAGGCGGTCTCCCAAAGCGTACGCCTTTTTTCTGAGCGGCAAGTCGTCCTGTGCGCGTTCGGTCAACAATCAGACTACGTTCAAACTCAGCAATGCCCGCAAACACGGTCAGCACCATTTTCCCTGAAGGCGATGTGGTATCTACCCATGGCTCCGCCAATGAACGTAAACCCACACCTCGCGCATTAAGTATTTCTGCAATCTCTAATAAGTCGCGTGTGGATCGAGCAAGTCGGTCTAAGCGCGTTGTGATCAATACGTCATTTTCACGCAAATGATCCAGTAATTTTGTTAATTCAGGACGTTCCCTTTTCGTCCCTGATATTTTTTCTTCATAAATACGCTGACAACCTACGCTGGTTAAAACAGTACGTTGGTTGTCGAGGTGTTGATCATCAGTCGAAACGCGGGCGTAGCCTATCAGCATCACTATTACTCGTAAAATATGTCGCTAAAGTGTATCGTAATTATTGACTATTGCGTATAACTTTTGCGACAGATAAAAACCTTGATATCACTCACTTCTTATTTTTGTCGCAGAACTTACAAGTTTTGCGAAAACCAAGGTGTTGAAATTCGCTCCAATGCCTCTTTCCCTTCTGGTGTTGCGGCATACTGATTCACTTCTTCCAATAACTTAGTCCAAATGTGTTGCCACGTCATTTTGGCTAACCTATCGACAGGAATACCTACTCCCTCGGATAATCGTTGCAATAATTCTGGTGATGGCTCTTTAAATCGTCTTGCCTCGCTATCAGTGATAGGGATGCCAAGTGCATGTAAACAAAAACAAGGGTAACTTACTCCGTAACACTCAGCCAATCGACGCACATAGGTTTCCAACGTCTCATAAGACGTGGGCTGAGGATGTAAAGGCCAACGTTTCATGATTTCTCAACTAACGTAATTCCCGTTCAATCATGCGTCGACGAATGCTGGGGGAATGATAATTTGTGCGTTCAATGATGGAAGGGGTAATGCACTCACTCCCTTGCAATAAAGCTGTCGCGGTAGCACGGGTTAGAAGCGTCGCCATTTCGCCGATCGTGCCTTCAGAATCACGCAGAACAAAATCGTACAAAGGTGGTTTTAATAAATACGATGGTTCGCGTAATGGCAAAATAGTCTCGAAACTGGCCAATAGGCGAGCATAGTCCTCACCTGACTCCCACAAAGGAAGGAGAAATGGGTGAAACCGATTTTCAAGTTGGTCGTCACTGCGAATAGCAAGGTAGGCATCACGTATGCCTAGGCAAACTAACGGAATACGTAATTCATTGCCTAAAAAGCGCAGTAAATTTAAGAGTTCTCGTTGTCGCCTAGCCGTTGCACCCAATAAATTATGCAGTTCATCAATGATCAGCATTCTCACACCGATCGTACGCATCAACTGTAAAACCATCCCCTCTCTTGAGTTGTAGCGACCGTAACAGCCTATCGGTGTTCCAAGTGCAGAAAGTAAGGCATTATAAAATCGTGTTGGCGTTGCTTCGGCAGGCATTTGCATCATGACAACGGGAATGATTTCATGCTCTCCATCATCTGATACTTGTTGGCCATGCATTCGTTTAAATTTTTCAGCAATCATCGTTTTGCCATTGTTGCTGGCACCAATAATAAGTAAATTTTGTGGGCGTATTTTGCCAGGTTCCTCAATAAATAAGGTCTCAAGCTGTGTCAGTGCTTGATGAGCACGTGTATAGCCTATCCAACGCTCAAGATTGAGATGGGCAAGGCGTTGCTCACACGGCAGCATCGCAACGACCCGTGCTTCAGGCCGTAGATGGTCAAGATTTACCATGATTCTATATCATCAAATGGGCGTATTTCCCCCGGATTGAAGGGGGTGTTTGACGACTCTTGTTTATCTTCTATCGCTGGTGAGCTTAACGTTGGTTGCGTGTTAACGGCTCGTCGTGTTCGATTTCGGCGTGCAGTACGTGTTAGATTCTCAGCGTGATGCTCAATTTCCCGCATTTCATCAATAGCCGTAAATAAACTTTCTTCATTGATGGCAGCATGCCGCTGATCACGTAAACGCTTGCGAGCTAATCTATGCTCCCATAACGTGATTGCAGGTCGAGACAGCATGCGGTAAGGAACTTCCAAATAAACATGGCTTTCTGGATCCAGTACAAAAATTCGCGATAAATCTCGTGGGTCTCGGCGAATCAATAAAGAGTTAGGTTGAGTGCGTAACTGTATCCATGGGCGTAGTGCATTACTGTAATAGGTGATGTGATCAAGCGTAATACCATCTCGTTGCAGCTTGCGATATACCATAGGCAAAAAATCAATCAAAAAGCCACGTGGGTCTCGTGGTATAGGAATGCTCTTTCCATCGGCACTCAGTTTTTTTAGACCTTCTGTGTAGCGGTGTAACGGTGTCTCGTGATCGATACCTTCATGGGGGCGTAAATGGTAATACTTGGTCACGGCAATCGTCAGCCAACGCTCAAGTTCCTCAAGAGTGAGGCTTGCCATCTGATCACTGTCGTATTTACCGCGCTCAGTGATATTAGAAAAGGTAGTTCCTGGCAGCGTATGAACCAATTTCATCAGGGTGCCGATGAGTCGCTCAATGATACCACCGAAATGAGGTTGTCCTGGTGGCCGCCATTCAATTTTGATGTCATGCTGTGCGCAACCACGCTCAAAGGCGGTCGAATGAAATTCTGATGCATTGTCCACACCAACACGACGAGGTTTTCCCACAACAGGCCACTCCGCTTCAACCCCACGTTGGTGTAGCCATTCTACTTTGTCACTCACGACAGAAGCCATGCATAAACCCACACTCGTTGCTGAAGGTGCTTCAAGGGATAGGTGAAACCCAGCAATACAGCGGCTAAAAACGTCAACTGCAACGGTTATCCATGGGCGGCCAATAGGTGAACGATCGATGGGATCAACAATAATCAAGTCAACTGGGGTGTGATCAATTTGCAACCAATCGAAGGGTCCGTCAGCAAGAGGGGTAACACCATAAATGGGTCTTGTTTCAGGATGGAGTTCACCACGTCGGCGATGCTCAATTAATGACAGTGTCTTCAAGCGGCGACGAATCGTACTGTCAGACGGTGGTTTTAATGCTGCTTTTAAGGATTGGTTGCGCACTTCACGAACAAGGTCTGCTGCGGATATTTTTTGGCGGGTGACAAATAACTCATCAATCAGCTGGTGGAGCAAGTTCTCACGCGAAGCAGCCAGTCGTTTTTTCCCTCGACCACCATCAGAGCCTTGTGATAATAAAGCGGTGAGTTCACCTTGCGCTTCACGCAGTTTGCGAATTAAACGGTATACTTGCCGTACAGATAAACCTAAGGTCGTGGCGGCTTCGTGTGCTTGATGGCGAGGACAATAAGATTGCTCCGCCAGCGGACGCAAGATAATTGAACGGCGATATGCCTCATTCCATTTAGGCTCAACAATCTTTAAAAGGTCTGTCATAGCCACCTCTTTTTTGCAACGTGCTGACACTCACTACGATTATTTGCAACGTATTGACATTGAGTATGAATATTGCTGACATCAACTATGACACTTTTATCTTTTTCAAACAAGTAAATACAATGCATTGCGATCAATCCGCTGACATCGACTTAGAAAAGTGACAATATGCGTGTTTCAAAAGCAGATGGTTCTCAAGTGTTGGACTTACAGCGGGATGCACTGATTGCGGCAGGTGTTTTACCTGAACATCTTTACGAGGACTTTGCGGCGGGGACAAAAGACGAGCGCGAAGGATTAAATGCTTGCCTAAAAGCCTTGAGGCCAAAAGATACGCTGGTGGTCTGGAAGCTGGATCGGCTGGGACGAAATCTAAAACACTTGGTCAACACAGTTCACGATCTCAATAAGCGTGAAATTGGTTTCAAAGTGCTGACAGGCCAAGGCGCGCAAATTGACACCTCAACTTCTCAGGGTAAATTAGTCTTTGGGATTTTTGCTGCGTTAGCAGAATTTGAGCGTGATTTAATTGTTGAGAGAACCCATGCAGGTTTGGCTGCTGCTCGGGCGCGAGGACGCAAAGGCGGTGCACGGTATAAAATGACTCCCGCAAAATTAAGGCTTGCCATTGCTTCAATGGGAACAGCGCAAACTCATGTGGGCGACTTATGTAGAGAGCTGGGTATTACACGACAAACGTTGTATAGGCATGTGTCACCAAAGGGTGAGCTACGAGACGATGGGAAAAAATTACTCGAAATGGCTTAACGTGCTTTAAATTCCGTTTCCTGAGACGACCCCTAAAAACCTTTACTAATCAGGTAAGGATAATCAGTTTTACTTATTTAGGCTATTGAATATTTTTCATCATAGCCTCGTTTATGTCGAGAGAAAATTCCATCATTAGCTGCTTTACGCTTCCGCTTCTGGCAGCCTTGAAACGAGCCAGCTTTGCGCCTTTTAATCGTGCTTCTGCCCTGTCGAGGGCTGCTTGTTGTTGTGCCATTGATAGGCCAATAAAGCGGTCTAGTATGTCCACAGTCATCCAGTCGATCTGTTCCTCTTGTTTGGTTGCTGATTTTTTTGCCTTTGGGGTTACGTTTTTAGGTTGTTTTTTTGGGGTGAACGAGAAGGAAAAACCTGTAATGACACGCCCTGCCTTGTGTTGTTCGTAGTTAGCTATTATGTCTGTATGGGTGTTTATTTGTTTTATTGAGTGGTCTAGTACGCGTCTCTTGAAGTTGTCCATAGTTGGATATTCGTTATCCTCTACCCCTAATTTTAGGCGTAACTCTTTTAAGCCAGTAAAAGGGACATTGCCGCGTTCACGCCACGAAATGATTAATTCATATAAGCGGACAGCATATTTACTGGTAAGTTGAGCCACT
>NZ_CALETI010000017.1 GCF_937920075.1 uncultured Agitococcus sp. | reverse complement strand
TCTTTCCCTACACGACGCTCTTCCGATCTAGATTTTTCTTGATAGTTTACCGTTAATGGGAAGAAGTCTTGGCCAGCTTTTGCTTCTTTAGCAGCAACCACAGCAACCAATACCGTCACACCACCCATAGTAATTAACACAGAGTTTGCTTGACGAGCAACACGACCCGTTTCTAAAACAACTTTATCACGACCGAATTGAAATTCTTTTGAAACAACATTAAACATTCATTGACTCCACATGTTTAATCCACAACGCTATATCCGTTTTAATGATTGATTAATCCTGACATAAAACGTTATCTAAACTTTTGATTTATAGATATTTGGATTTAAATTTTACTGTATTAGAACTTATGCAATTTTTGCTTATCTACTTATACATCAACCATTTTATGGTTACTTAGCATAGTAGCAATCACTCTTTTGCTTTCACAAAACAGCTTAATTGCTGTGCAAAGCATAAGTTCTGTTTATTTCAGCGTTTTTGTTTTCATGGAGGCCACTAAGAGTTGAGCATATAAAAAAACCCAAGTCTTAGTAGCCTCTCCATAAGCCTATAATTTTGTTGTTACGCTGTACACAACAAAGGGGGAGCTAATGCTCCCCACGTTGGGTTTACATGTTAATCGCTGATTTAATGACATTAAAAACTTAATGTTCACTAAACCTGTGAGTGACTTGCAAACCCTAATGTCTTAACGACGTAAACCTAATGCTTGGATCAATGCAGCATAACGAGCATTGTCTTTACGGTTTAAGTAGTCTAACAAGCTACGACGTTGGTTAACCATACGGATCAAACCACGACGAGAATGATGGTCGTGTTTGTGTGCTTTAAAGTGAGCTTGTAAATCGTCGATTTGAGCAGACAATAAAGCAACTTGAACTTCTGGGGAACCAGTGTCAGCTTCACCACGGGCAAATTTAGCCATGATGGCTTGTTTTTGGGCAACTGTTAATGCCATGTTAAACTCCACGAGATGCGTCAGTGATCACGTTTAGCCGTGCATCTCTACAGCTAACGTCAGAAAATCTCTTACTTAGACCCAATAAGCTCATGAGCCACAGATACCAAGTATCGAAGTCGGGTATTTTAACGATTAACGCAACATTACGCTATGGATTTTATGTAGAGAAATCGGGTTCTTGACAGTAACAAATGTCACTATCTTGAGTTATTTGATAAATTTGCTGAAAATCTGTTCAATGATGCAACCGTGCACGGCTGAACAGATTAAAATTAATACGATGTTTTCAACAATCGTCTTGGTGCTAGTAAACCATCATCGTTCATATAACCTACGCCCAAGAAACGATTTTGAGCATCAAAAATCAACACATCTTCATTAATTGGTAAGTTATTTACGCGAACAGGGTTGCCATGCAAAATATAATAACTGGCATTGTCACTTAAGGTGACTCGGGGCTTATCGGCAATGGCCGCCCACGGGGCTAAGAGTAGCTCATCTAATCCTGCCAAACCTTGCTCATCAGCAATTTGCTGCAAAGATTCTAATGTTAAATGCTCATCTAACTGAAAACAGCCACTCGCTAGACGACGCAATTCTGCAACATGCGCACCACAGCCCAACACATCGCCAATATCTTCAACCAAATTGCGAATATAAGTGCCTTTACTACAGGCAACTTCTAATTCCCAATATAATGGCTCAACGTTGAGTAGTTCTAGACGATAAATCTGCACAGTGCGTGGTTCACGGGCAACTTCTATGCCTTTACGAGCAAGCTCATATAGGGGTTTGCCATCTTTTTTTAATGCAGAATACATTGAAGGCACTTGTTGAATTGTGCCACGAAAGCGCGCCAATACTTGTTCAATTTGCTCAGCATTGAGTGTGGGCACTGATTTTTCTTCAATCACCTCACCTTCTGCATCAGCCGTGGTCGTCTTTTGTCCCAAACGCATCCGTGTTCGATACACTTTATCGGCATCTAACAAATGTTGAGAGTATTTTGTGGCTTCACCTAAACAAATGGGCAACAAACCCGTTGCTAAAGGATCTAAACTACCTGTATGCCCCGCTTTTTCTGCATTAAATAAGTGTTTAACACGTTGTAAGGCATAATTAGAGGTCATGCCTTGTGGCTTATCTAACAACAAAATGCCATCAATTGGGCGACGTACACGTTTGATTTGTGGTTGTTTAGTCATAAATGCCAAACTTATTCCGACGGCTCATTATTAGGATGATTGGCTTCATCAGCACTCACTGCTTGATGAATTAATGCGGCCATGTGATTACCACGGATCACCACTTCATCATAATGAAAACGTAAACGTGGAATCATACGAATTTGTAGGCTTTTGCCTAAAGCAGCTCGCAAAAACCCCGAAGCATGATTTAATACTTCTAAACTGGGTGCATAATCAGCTGTTAAATCTTTACCCAAAACCGTGACATAGACATCGGCATAACCCATATCTTTACTGACTTTCACCGCAGAAATGGTAATCATCCCTAAACGCGGATCTTTTAAGTCTCTGCGAATTAAATCAGCCAATTCACGCTGAATTTGATCCGCTAAACGTTGCATTCGTTGACTCACTAATGCCTCGACTAAATCATTACATCAAGCCACTCTAACCCTCAACGTATTTGAGGATTAGAGAAACTTATCAAATATTACAAAGTACGTTGTACGTGTTGTACATCATAAACTTCGATTTTGTCGCCAACACGGATGTCGTTATAGCCTTTAACCGCCATACCACATTCCATACCGTGACGAACTTCTTGCATATCATCTTTAAAGCGGCGTAAAGATTCCAATTCACCTTGGAAAATAACCACTTCATCACGCAAGACACGAATCGGTTTATTACGATAAACAATACCTTCAAGTACCATACAACCTGCGGCTGCACCAAAACGAGAAGAGTGGAATACTTTACGCACTTGAGCTACGCCCACAATCGTTTCACGACGTTCTGGCGTTAACAAGCCAGACATAGCGGCTTTTACATCATCAATCATTTCATAAATGATGCTGTAATAACGTAAGTCTACTTCGTCTTGTTGACACTTGATTTTAGCCGCACCATCAGCACGAACATTAAAACCTAAAATAAAGGCATTGGTTGACTCAGCTAAAGCGACATCTGATTCAGTAATCGCACCTACACCACTACTAACAATCCGTACTTTTACATCATCGGTAGATAAATCATTTAAAGCATTAGTAATCGCTTCTAAAGAACCACGTACGTCAGTTTTTAGAACGATATTCACTGTTGGCGCTTCTTGTTTACCCATGCTAGCAAATAAGTTTTCTAACTTCATGCCTTGTTGACGTGCTAAGCGGCTTTGACGCTCTTTATTGGCACGGAACTCAGCCACTTCACGGGCTTTACGCTCGTCACCAACCACAATAAATTCATCGCCAGCGTTTGGTGCTTCAGGTAAACCTAAAATCTCAACAGGAATAGAAGGGCCTGCTGATTTGGTTGGCAAACCACGTTCATCATTCATCGCACGGACACGGCCATAATATTGACCAGCCAATACTAAGTCACCTGCGCGTAAAGTTCCTTTTTGTACTAATAAGCTAGCAACCGCGCCACGACCTTTGTCAACGCGCGCTTCGATTACCACACCTTGTGCTGCACCTTCTTCAACCGCTGTTAACTCTAACAATTCTGATTGAATTAAGATGGCTTCCAACAACTCATCAATACCTTGACCTGTATGGGCAGATACTTTAACGATTTGTGTATCACCGCCCCACTCTTCAGGTACAACTTGTTTGACGGTTAACTCATTTAACACACGATCTGGATCAGCAGATGGTTTATCCATTTTGTTGATTGCAACAATTAATGGCACACCAGCAGCACGCGCATGGTCAATGGCTTCTGCGGTTTGTGGCATTACACCATCATCAGCCGCAACCACCAAAATAACAATATCTGTAGCCTTAGCACCACGAGCACGCATAGCAGTAAACGCTGCGTGGCCTGGTGTATCTAAGAAGGTAATCACACCACGTGGTGTGGTCACATGATAAGCACCAATGTGTTGAGTAATACCACCTGCTTCACCCGCTGCCACTTTGGCACGACGAATATAATCTAATAAGGAGGTTTTACCGTGGTCAACGTGACCCATGATCGTCACAACAGGCGGACGAGTACTTGCTTCACCATCATGATTCACATCATCAATCAAGGAGTCTTCAACAGCAGTCTCGCTGACATACTTAGCAGTATGACCCATTTCTTCAACGACTAAAGCGGCTGTTGCCTGATCAATGGCTTGATTTTGAGTGACAACTTCACCCATTTTCATCAACACTTTGATCACTTCTTTTGCTTTAACAGCCATTTTTTGGGCTAAATCAGCAACAACAATCGTTTCACCAATGGCAACTTCATAAACTTGTTTTTCAACAGGTTTTTCAAAACCATGCTGCTTGGAGAGTGCTGAACTTAATGCTTTTTGATTTGGACGGAAGGCCTGTTCTTCTTCGCGCTTTTTACCAACTTTAGACTTGCCACCACGACCTGTCGTATTACCACCACGACGAATTTCACGGTCTTCACGCGCAAAAGAATCTTCGTAAGCACGACCAACCAAACCACGAGCTAAAGGCACATCTTCCGAAGAACCTTTATCATCTTGACGCTCTTCTAATTCTGCTGCAATACGGCGAGCTTGTTCCAAGGTACGTTGACGAGCTTTTTCTTCAGCAGCTTTACGTGCCGCTTCCTCTTGCTTACGACGTGCTTCTTCTGCCGCTTTTTGTTTGGCTTGTTCAGCCTCACGCTTAGCTTTTTCTTCAGGAGTTTCTTCTTTCTTTTCAGACTTTAAGACAACACTTGGTTTAGGCACAGACAATTTTTTGTCTTTAGCATTATTATTTGCAACTGTTGCTTTTTTAGTTTGGTCACTACCTGCTTCTTCATTACCCTTAAGTGTATCTTCTTCGGCCGCTTTACGTGCTGCCTCTTCAGCAGCCTTACGTACCGCTTCTTCAGCAGCTTTACGTGCCGCCTCTTCAGCGGCCTTACGTGCTGCCTCTTCAGCGGCTTTATGTGCTGCTTCTTCTGCTGCTTTACGTGCAACAATATCTTGCGCTAAATCAGCATCTGTCGGTTTGACAAAAGTACGTGATTTACGCACTTCAACATTAACCGTTTTTGCTTTACCACCAGAAATAGGGGTTTTAATCGTGGTCTTAGTTTTACTTTTCAGCGTAATTTGCTTATCTTCTGAGGTATCACCATGACTACGCTTTAAAAACGCAACCAGTTGCTGCTTTTCGGTATCAGAGACAAAATCATCCGCACCACGCGTTCTTAACCCTGCATCTTTCATTTGAACTAACAAGGTTTCTACAGAACGATTTACTATTTGTGCTAGTTGTTTGACAGTTATTTCAGCCATGTGGCATGTCACTCCAAAACGATTCGGGAACTCACACAAACCTAAACGAGGTGCGTGAGTTTATACCTGAGGACTAAGACTTTTTAAGTCTGTTTTAGTCCTATGATTTATTGAAACCACGGTTCACGGGCTTTCATAATTAATTGGGCTGCTTGTTCTGCATCCAAGCCTTCAATATCTGCGATATCATCAATGGCTTGTTCAGCTAAATCTTCCATAGTAATCACACCACGAGCTGCCAAAGCATAAGCAAGTGGACGAGTCATCCCTTCCATTGCTAATAAATCATCGGCAGGTTCAGCTTTTTCTTGCGAGACAAGTGCCTGTGTTAACAAAACGTCTTTTGCTTTTTGACGCATGTTATTGACTAAATCTTCAGTAAAATCAACGATTGCCAGCATTTCCTCAATCGGTACGTAAGCAACTTCTTCGAGTGTGGTAAAACCTTCGCTCACCAAAATAGTTGCAATATGTTCATCAACTTCTAAATCACGAACAAAAGCATCAACAAATTGTTGTGATTCAGAAGCTTGTTTGGCATTAGCTTCCTCAATAGTCATGACGTTTAAACGCCAACCTGTTAATTCCGAAGCTAAACGGACATTTTGTCCTGCACGACCAATGGCTTGCGCTAATTGATCGCTGTCTACAGCCACATCCATAGCGTGTAAATCTTCATCTAAAACAATAGAAACCACTTCTGCTGGTTGTAAGGCGTTAATCACAAACTGAACTGGATTATCATCCCACAACACAATATCAACCCGCTCACCACCCAACTCCGCAGTCACTGCTTGTACACGAGTACCACGCATACCCACACATGCACCTACAGGATCAATACGATGGTCATTAGTTTTCACGGCTATTTTAGCACGAATACCAGGATCACGAGCGGCTCCTTTGACTTCAATAATTTCTTCGCCAATTTCTGGCACTTCTTTTTGAAACAAAGAGATCAACATTTCAGGACAGGTTCGTGACAATAACAATTGTGCACCACGCCCTTCACTGTTCACCGCATACAAAATACTATTCACACGTTCTTTGACACGAAAATTTTCTTTCGGCATCATTTGTTCACGCGCTAAATAGCCTTCTGCGTTGTTGCCCAAGTCAACAATCACCCCATCACGGGTAATTTTTTTCACTTCACCAGAAACTAATTCACCCACACGTTGACGATAAGCATCTACCACCAAAGCACGCTCCGCTTCGCGTACTTTTTGCACAATGACTTGTTTAGCAGTTTGTGCAGCAATACGACCAAATTCAATCGAAGGAATTTGCTCCTCGCGAACATCACCAATTTGCCATTTGCTGGTATCTACATCACTTATAGCATCCTGACAAGCTGGCATTTCATGGTCGTGATCGGCAACCACTGTCCAACGACGAAATGTATCGTAATCACCCGTTTTACGATTAATGCTGACACGCACATCCATCTCATCAATATCGTATTTCTTTTTGGTTGCAGCAACTAAAGCTTGCTCTAATGCCTGAAAAATTGCCTCACGTGCAATACCTTTTTCATTACTGACGGACTCAACCACCAATAAAATCTCTTTGCTCATACTACTGCCCTGATATAACAAAATTATTTAGACACTAGGAACCACATTGGCTTTATCAATTTGTGCGAAGGGAATACGAATCATCTGCCCTTCAAATGCCAACTCAATGGTATTATCAATCACAGCTTGAATAACGCCTTTATAACGACGACGCGCATTAATTGGCGCAACTAAGCGTAAATTCACTTCACTACCAACAAAACGCTGATAATGCGGCAAGGTAAACAATGGACGATCCCAACCCGGTGATGATACTTCTAACAAATACTCACCCGAAATTGGGTCTTCAACATCCAAAATACCGCTTACTTGATGACTAACCTGTGAACACCCTTCAACAGTGACTCCTTCTGCGCCATCAATATAAATACGTAACACCGAGCGTTTGCCCTGTGGAAAAAACTCAAGTCCCCACAATTCAAAGCCACAAGCCTCAACAGCTGGCTGCAACATTGTAATGAGCGTTTGAACTTTTTGCGAAACCGCCATGTACTTCTCTTCTTACTTTAGAACTTACACTGTCATTGTTTATTTGCTTACATATCAATCGTCTTTAACGCTGTTATGCTTACAAAACACCTAAGCCCTGTTCTTATCAAAAATAAAAAATGGGCATAACGCCCACTCTCATAAAGTCTATTACATATTAGCAGCATAGACTTTTTTCTGATCTTTATTGTAAAAATAAAAATCAGTTTCTTTCAGGTGCAAAAAAGCCCACATATAGTGGGCTTCTTTGACATAAAAACTTGGTAGCGGGGGCTGGATTTGAACCAACGACCTTCGGGTTATGAGCCCGACGAGCTACCA
>NZ_CALETI010000016.1 GCF_937920075.1 uncultured Agitococcus sp. | reverse complement strand
TACCACTGGCAATCAAGTCAGCAAATGCACCTTTTTCAAAGCGTTCGCCGTGGCTGTTAACGTTTGCCCATGTCACTGCATAGCCTTCAAACTTATATGGCTGGCCGTCTTGAGATGGAGGCGTAAAACGTAAAGCAATTGTTTGTGGTGCAGCACGACGATGTTGCACGTTTGGTGCTTGTTTACGTTGACGTACATTTAAACCAAACATTAAATAATCTCCTCTTTGCCGCGTGTTGGCACGACTGCAAGTATTTTGTCGATAGTAGTCATATTGCTTGGCACAAGTAATTGGTCACCGTTTGGTTTTGGTTGACGACCTTCACTTTTTCGCGCCTCATTGGGTGTCATAAAGCCAGATAAAACTTGTTTTGCTGTTGACTCGATACGGTCTTTTAAACTGGCTCTTAAAATAGCATCAGCTTCAAACTCTAATTCGTAAGAGTCCCACTCGGTACGTGGTAACAGGTTGACAATCATTGATATTTCGAGCTTTTCTAAATAAGTCCGTAAAACAAATTTATAAAAACCGCTAATAATCGAATCAATACCACTACCCCAGACGGTAGAGGCCGACAAATCATTGACTAAAACACTTGGTACACCAAAAAAACGGCATATTTCTTCTAAAGTAAAACGGCGAGTAGCTAATAATTCTAAATCTTCTGGTGTTAAACTTATTGCCTGCCACTTCATGTTACCGCCAAGCACTGCAATTTCGGTTTGATCACCATTCATTAGGCCGCTTAGTTCTTCGCGTAAATCAGCACGCTGTTCTCTAGTAGGCCAATTTTCAGTTAACAATGTACCAGTCGGCTTTGCACCGTTTGACATTAAGTCAGTAACTTTGTCATCACCTGCCAAGCCTACTCCGATTGATTTTTTAGCTTGAGCCAATGGCGACAAACCAATTAGTCCGTTACCAAATAAGCGAATGTGCCAAACTTCAGCCTCGGTTAATTTTTTGCGTGTGCCGTCTAGCTGAGTCCAGTGATAAATCATGTCACCGTTGGCCAACAATTCAGGCTCAATGCTACCGCTATTTAAAACCTGTAAACTGACTAAACGCTTACCCATATAACCAAGCAATACGTAAGCATTACCACTAGACACAAGGTTAAGCATGAGTTGTTCAAAAAATTCTATGCGTGTTTGTCGGCGATTAGGACGGTGTTTAAGCAATTTAATTAAATCGTGATTCTTTTCAATTGTGCGATTACCGTCTGCATCAAGTTTGTACATATTCAGTGGCAGGCTAGACACGGTCTCAGCGAGTAAACGAATACACGCAAACACGGCACTGACAGTCATGGCCGTATCAAACGTTACAGGCTTGGCTGTTGTGCCTCCGCTTGTACTTGCATACTGACGACCGCGCTTGGGTTCGGCAGGTGCGTACCCAAACCATGCGGCAATGTTAGTCCAAACGGTCATCTTTTACTCACTCTCACAAAATCGCGTAAATAATCATCCATAGCGGCATCACTACTATTATCTAAGCTGCCAACTTCAT
>NZ_CALETI010000015.1 GCF_937920075.1 uncultured Agitococcus sp. | reverse complement strand
CTCGCCAGTCGGGGGCGATGACGTGCCAGTCACGTTCCAGCGCATCAACGACAAACTGAAAGGTGGGCGAGGCATCCATCCAGCCGTGCAGCATCCACAGCTTGGGCGCGCCTTCGCGCCCCCAGTGGCGCACATGAAAGGCATGGCCGCGCACGGTCAGCCATTCAGAACGTGATACGTATTTTGGTGTATACATAGGCGGCATTGTAATACATGGTGGATGCTGCTGCCGAACCATGCAGGGCGATCCCACCGGCACGACTTACACGCCCTTGAAATCGCCCTGCATGGTCTGATGCCTGCTGGCTACGCCAGGCCATCTGCAAAGATGACATGGCAACAGTGTGGTGACTGAATCAGTTAAACCACAGTTTTACACTGTCCACCAAGCGACCAAACACACCGGCCTCGCCCACTGCATTCAGCGCCAGCACCGGCTGTTCGGCCAGCACCTTGCCATCCAGCGTCACCGTCAGCTTGCCCACCGGCTGGCCAGCCTTGATCGGTGCAATCAGCTTGGCCGGGGCATCCAGTTTGGCCTGAATGCGTGCGGCGCTGCCCTTGGGCACGGTGGCGTAAATATCGCGGGTAAAGCCCAGGTTCACTTCGCTGGCCTCGCCCTTGAACACCTTGAGCTTGCCCACTGGCTTGTTGGCGGCGTACAGGCGCGGTGAATCAAAAAATTGCAGGCCGTAGTTCAGCAGCTTGCTGCTTTCGTTGGCGCGCGCTTCCGGGCGTGCTTTTTATGATGTTTTTAGCTTCTTGAATATAAAACTGATAATCAACATCTGTTGGTAGGTTGTCGGGGTAATCCATGACAGGCTTTGCACCGTCAGACTTTGGTACTTTGTTATTGTTTGATGCGTAGTATATGGCGGTCATGGTTGACGTTGAGTGATACCATCGAATACTTTTACCGATTGCTTGGCCGTCTTTTACTGCGCCACCTTTTACGGTTCTAAGTGTCACAAAATCGCGTATATCTTGACACTGTAAAATCGTGTCGTGTACTGGTGTTTGTTGTGTCAGATAAGCAATAGCAGCTTTTACGCTGATTGTGTTTGTTGGATTCTTGGCTAGTCCGCCAATAGCAAATTGACCTTTACCTTTGACTTTGCCGTCAGGTTTAACGGCTAAATAGTTGTTGACGTTAATCGAGTACAGGGCGCGATACTCTGTATATTCCATTGTAAAAATAGTATTTAACTCAAATAAGCTTACGGTGTCGCGTATTGCTTGCACGTTATCACGCTTGCACAATATGACTATACCGTCAGTATTTGCGCTTTTAACCTTGCCCCCTGCATTGGTTATCATCTCAATCAACATTAACAGGGTTAGTTGTCCTGTGATTGTGGTGTTAATCAATAAGTCGGGCGAGTATAAAAAAGAGTATTTAGAGCCGAATTTGCCAAACGAGCCGTTGACTGTAATTTTAAGTGAATCAGCAGTCACATGGTCTTTTTTGCGCTTGGCTTCAATCCTACGATTGACTATTGACTCATAAACAGTCAAAAACTCACGGGTAAGATGCTTAGGGTAGTATTGTCCATCTATCACTAAATATGGGTAATAACTGGCCACGTCAACGTCAAAAAGCAATTCATCATCTTTAGCAATAA
>NZ_CALETI010000014.1 GCF_937920075.1 uncultured Agitococcus sp. | reverse complement strand
AAGGTAATACCTAGTATAAGACAGGCTGAATTTTTTGCAAGGTTTTGCAAACAACGGGTGAATTTAAACAAACGACAGAAAAGTAGCATAGGATTTTATAGCTGAATGACAGTTAAACGGGCTTCGCCTTTTTTAACCCATGCCTTTTAAGCCAGTGATGTAAATTTGCTTCCGTTGTGTGATAACGCCTTGCAATAAACTTTTGAGTTGCTCCATTTGCTAATAAGCCTTCAATTTCTGGTCTAAAAACATCCAATTTACTTTTGCCAATACCTTTAGGGCGACCCAAAGTCATTCCTTGAGCCTTTTTGAACCTTAATGCTTCTGTCGTTCGCTTAGAAATTAAATCGCGCTCAATTTCAGCTGCCATCGAAAATACTAGGGCAATAATCTTACTCTGAATGCTATCGTCTAGCTGCCAATCCCCTTTAACGGAATACACTCGAATACGTTTTTGCGTAGCCAACGCCAATATTTCCATACACTCCAACATACTTCGGCCTAAGCGTGACAGTTCCGCGACAATCATCACATCACCTGCCTGTAATTGCTCAAGGATGTTGGCAATATGCCGCTCTCGCCAAGGCTTACGACCCGAAATTACTTCTTCAACGAACGTTACTTGACCTAAATTATGATGGTTAGCAAAAAATAAAATATCGGCCTTATTTTTCTCAAGGTCTTGGTCTGCGGTTGAAACACGCAGATAAGCGATTGTTTTACTCATGCTATTGCCTGCTATTCAATAAAAACCAAGATACACGATTTATTTTATTGTTTTCGTTATTTCAATATCAATGAGTTGTGCTAACTATAAATTATTGTATAAATGTTCATTTTAACAATAATATTTTTATCGTTTTCGATTCTATGGTGAGTTCATCTAATGGCAAGAATGAAAATATTCAATACACTGGAGCAAGCCGCCTTTGATTCTCCCCCAGTCTTTAATAGTGTCGAACGTAAGCAGTTTTTTGCATTACCCCTCATCCTGAAAGATGTCATCATCAAACTACGCACACCCACTAACAAGGTTTGTTTTTTAGCCACTGTTGGTTATTTTAAAGCTCGACGGAAATTCTTTGCAGGTCAGGTTAATGTCGCTGATATTGAGTATATTGCACGTCAACTGAATGTCAGCCCAACAGAGGTTGATGTCTCTACCTATACTAAGTTTGCGTGTCATCATCATCAACGCATTATCCTAGATTATTTTGGATGCCGCCCTTTTGATGTAAAAACAGTGGCTTTTGCTAAAAGTGAAATAGCTATTTTAGTACCTGTTCAATATCAACCTAAAAAAATACTTATTGAAATTATTCAGATACTTACTCGTGAAAAAATCGAAGTACCCAGTTACAATATATTGGCAGATCTTATTATTTCAGCCATTAATCAACATAAGCGTAAACTCAGTCAAATTATCGATCAGAGCCTCAGTGAAAAACAACGAGGTCTGCTTGATGCACTGTTAGAAAAAGAAATCGATAATTCAACGATGGAAGGATGGCATTATCGCCTTACTCTCTTAAAACGCCCCTCACAATCGACATTACCCGCGAAAATCAAAGCTAATTTAGCCGACTTAGATGCTCTGCAAACACTCTATTTAGACATAAGGCCTATCATTTCACAACTTCACTTGGGTCATGAATGTATTAAATATTATGCCTATTCGGTGATTAAATCACAGATTCCCCAAGTATCACGTCGAGCTGCTGCTGATCGACGCTTACACCTCATTGCATTTGTAGCGTATCAGACCTTTAAACTGAATGACACACTGATTGATACGTTGTTAAACGTTGTACAAGCAACAGCCAATAGTGCCGAAAAAGCTCAAAAAGATGCCTATTTTCAAGCACGAGAACAACGCAGCCAATCTCTGGTTCTATTAACCGATAAATTACGCCATTCAATTCGTGAAACGTTGTCATCCATTAAAGATATTGTGGCTAATGCAGATCTGAGTGATAGCCAAAAAGTCGCTATGATTGACATTGCCCTGAGTGCGCAGCCTGCTAAGGCCACGTTGGAGACTCAATTGGATGACTTTAAACGCCAAACGACCATACTGTATCAAGGCCAAGATTATTTGTCCTCACTAGAACTGAACTCGCTTAAACTTCAACTCCGTGTGGCTGATATTATACGCAAAATACAATTCTCGCCCAACTGTAGCCTACCCAATTTATGGGTGGCACTGGTGTATTATCAGCAACGAGAAGGACATATTGATAAACAAGCCCCCGTTGATTTTCTGTCTGCTGAGGAACTGATGGCACTCACCACAACGGAAGGTAAATTTCGCGTATCTCTCTACAAGGCTTTATTGTATGTCCGTATTGCTGATGCAATTAAATCAGGCGCATTGAATTTAGTCCATTCTGAAAAATATCGTGCTTTCGATGAATATTTAATTCCGAAAGTGGATTGGCAGAATGCCCGTGCAAACTATTTACATCGTGCGCAACTAGAAGAATTTGTTGACTGCAAGGCAACACTTCATCAACTAGGCGAGGCGGTTGACAAGGGTTATAGCAAATTAAATCAACGTCTTAGCTCTGAACAAAAAACGTATCTGACATTGCGAAAAGATGGGTCGTTTCATGTTAGCACACCTAAAAAAGAGGATGTTGACTGTGCACCTTTAGGCTCTTTTTTCCCAGAGAGAAAATATATCTCAATGTTAGAGATGCTAGCGACGGTGGATAAGGCAAGCAATTTTTTGGATGAATTTGAGCATTGGCAAGTCAAATACCAACGCGCTAAACCAAGCAAAAAGCTATTTATGGCAGGTGTGATTGGCTTTGGTTGTGATATTGGGCATCGTAAACTGGCACAAACCTCTAAACAAATTGATGAGGGAGACTTAGATAACGTCATTAATTGGTATTTTTCACTGCAAAACGTACAAAACGCCAATGACCGCATATTGCGATTGCTAGATAAAATGAACTTGCCCAATATTTACAGGAGCGATGCTGACATATTACATACTTCTAGTGATGGGCAAAAATTTGAAGTTGCGGTTGATTCGCTGAATGCGAATTATTCATTCAAATATTTAGGTAAAGACAAGGGAGTGAGTGTTGTCACATTTATTGATATGCGTGATTTAATGTGGCATTCCGCTGTCATTAGTTCCTCTGAGCGCGAAGCAGCATACGTGATTGACGGTTTGATGCACAATGATGTTATTCAAAGTGATATTCATTCAACGGATACGCATGGTTACTCAGAGGTTATCTTTGCTGCAACTCATCTCCTGCATGTTGGCTTTGCACCACGCATTAAAAACCTAGGGCATCAGCATTTGTACGCATTTAAAAAACGTCAGCATTATCAAGACTTAAACTATACTTTATTGCCAGATAAGACAATTCGTGAGGATTTAATTGTGCAGCAATGGGATGAAATACTGCGCTTTGTGGCCACTATTCGGTTAAAAATGACCACAGCTTCTCAGCTATTTAAGCGATTAAATTCCTATTCTCGACAACATCCGCTATATAGTGCGTTAAAAGAGTTTGGCAAAATACCCAAAACATTGTTCATTTTACAATACTGCGACGACTTACCATTAAGGCAGGCTATTGAAAAACAACTTAACAAGGGTGAGGGATCAAATAAATTTTCGCGAGCTATTTCTTTTGGGCATAATCAGGAATTTACCTATGGCGAAAAAGAAGACCAAGAAATTGCTGAAGGCTGTCGCCGTTTAATTAAAAATGCCATCGTCTGTTGGAATTATTTATATCTTGCACGGGCATTGGCAGATGAAAAAGATGAAGAGCGCAAATCTACGTTAATCGAAGCAATTCGCAATGGCTCAGTCACGACTTGGAAGCATTTTAACTTGCATGGGGAGTTTGATTTTTCGGATGAACGGATGATCGACTCTATGGGGCTGATACCTCCCAGAAATATCAGTATTAAACGAGAGTGAAAATGGGAGGTCGAAAACCTGTTGAAGGCATTGGTATCATTTAGTTTCCGTGAAATCCTATGCTACTTTTCTGTCGTTTGTTTAAATTCACCCTAAATACGGCGCAGAACCTGGGAAGTTATTTTACACCCATATTTCTGATCAAT
>NZ_CALETI010000013.1 GCF_937920075.1 uncultured Agitococcus sp. | reverse complement strand
TGCATCCGAAAAATAGACTTTTTCCTTTGAGTTTCCTCCAATGTAATAGCTAACTGCTTTATTAGCCCATTCATAACCTTCTTTTTTATAGATTTTTATTTTAGCTCTTACTTTGGTGATCATTTCAAATCCTTCATTTTCAGAATAAAGAGGGGTTTCAAAATTTTGTTTTAGCAAGTTGAAAAATTGTTCGCTTTCAAATTGCTTAATTGGGCTTATTTTGTTTTCAATATTTTTCCAATCGCTTGTTTTAATTCTTATTGCCTTTCCCCATTTTGCTTTTTCTGTTGCATTATCTCTGTCTGTGTCAATAAGATTTTGCGGGTGGTTTTCGTGTTGGCTTCCGTCTATTTCAACTATAAACCCTCTTTGCTCTTTTATTTTATATGGAAACTCAATAGAAAAATCTAAACGTTGTTCATTAAAAATTTTAATTGTTCCGTTTATGTATTTTTCAACTTCATCTTCTGTTGTAGTTGAAAACCGTAAAACATTTTCTAACTCTCTTTGTGTTTCCAATAGCTGAACCCAAATAGGCGAAGCGTATTTAGGTAGCTGATTATACAAAAAATCTTCTTCAAAAGAACTTCCTAAATTTTCCCGAGTAGTTATTTTCTGTTTTGACATATTGCTGTCTTTCAAATTCGGGTCAATGATATGTAAAGCCCGAAAGAGTTTTTCAATTAGCGTTTCATCAGCTTTTAAAATTTGTCGTATCGTTCCAATATCAAGCAGTTTTTCGTCTTGTTGTGTCAAGTCAAATGCTTGCAGGATTTTGTTTTCCAACCAAAGTGTTGGTCTTGTAGGTAAACCTCTTGAAATGATGTTATGAGCAACTGACAAAATTTGTTCAAATTTTGAATTGTCTTTGAGTTCAACAGTTGAGTTTACATCAACATCAAAATAGGAAAGCTGCGTCAAAAGTCCTTGAACTTCTGTCGGTTGGTATTTCGTTTCTAATACATCTTTAACACAGTCGAATATATATCCTGCTTGTAACTGCTGTAACATTACTTACATTCACTCAATAATTAAATCTAAACTCTCTTTGTCTGAATTTTATTCACACCTTTATTAAACATAATCAAAATTTTATTTACTCCGATGTTCAAACACACCCATCCAATCATCAGGCAAGACTTCATAACGCAACTCATCAATCCGCTCTAAATACATTTTATAGAGCTTACGTTCAGGATCTGCTTTATGTAACTGGCGCAAGATTTTTTCGGCAGCATCCCACTCACGACTATAATAATGTGCTAATGCTTGATTATATTGCTCAATACGCTGTTTACGACTATCGCTAGCCTCCTCAACGCGACATACAGGCTCATACACACACACAGGCTCTCGTTTGCCTTTAACAATAATTTTATCAACCAAACGATATAAAAACTGTGGTGCAACATCATAAGTTCCCTCACCAACCAATAACTTAACACCATAAAACTTAGTTAAGCTTTCTAAGCGCGAACCTAAATTCACTGAGTCACCCAATACGGTATACGTTCGTCTATACATCGAACCCATGTCACCGACATTCATAAAGCCCGTATTAATACCAACACCTATGTCTATTTCTGGCAAACCTTTCGCAACAAATATCGGTTTTAACTCTTCTACTTTAATTAACATCGACAAAGCAGCATCAATGGCGTGTTCAGCATGGTTTGCATCTAACAACGGTGCATTCCAAAAAGCCATCACCATGTCACCGACATATTTATCAATTGTGCCATTATGTTGAAAAATAATACCTGTAATTGGCGTAAAAAACTCATTTAACATCTGCTTAAGTTTGGTTGCCTTTAAGCCTTCAGAAATGGTGGTGAAATTACGAATATCCGAAAACAACACTGTCATGTGTCGTGACTCACCTTCTAAACCTGCTAAATGATGATTCTCCAACATATGCTCAACGTGTGCAGGTGGCACATATTGACCAAAGAGCATTTTCATTTCACGTTTTTGATTATTGGTACGCAAAAAGCCATAACCAATATTTAAAATGGCAATACTGAACGTAGAAATGACCAAAATAGCCAAAGGAAAATCTAAATGACTAACTTTCCATGACACCAAGTTAACAATAACTAATAAAGTTAACCATGCACCTGCAACGGCCAACATATAGGCTGGTTCAAGCATTGGCAAAATAAAAACAAATGCCAAACCACTTAACAACAAAATTAAAAAGGTTAAACCTGGTTCCCAATCAGGGCGATAATACATGTGATTTTGATCACCCACACTTTGAATAATTGCATCTAATAGATTGGCGTGAATTTCTACACCAGGATAGCCAGTTTGTAAGGGGGTGGTTCTTAAGTCCGTTAAACCAAGTGCTGATGTACCTATTAAAACAATGGCATCTTTTAAGACTGGCATATTATTAGGATTGTTTAAAATATCAGTCGCTGAAATATAGGTATAACTTTTACCTTTGCCCTTATAAGGAATTAATGCCATACCCGATTCATCGGTATAAATTTTATGATTACCTAAATTAATGGATTCTAAACGTAATTGACCACCACTTTTAACCATCTGTAATTGAATAGACGATTGATTTAAGTAAATCCGAGCCAATTCCAAAGACAAAGAGCTATATAAACCATTTTCATAACGTAACACTAAAGGTGAGCGACGCATGACTCCATCAACATCAGGCAATGTGGTAATAAAACCTTCACCCAATGCTGCATTGGCAAATACGGCTAAATTACCCGTGTAATCAGGCATAAAGTTGATAGTAACTTTATCAAGATCACGCGGTTCAACGGTTAATAATGGTGTTGGCAATACCCCACTATTAATGCCGCCTGCACCATGTAAAAAGAAGCCTAATACCGTTTTTTGAGTAATCGCTTGAGCAAATTTTTTATCACCATCTAATACTGGAATTAAAGGTTGTAATTCTTGTTTAGCTTGGTCACTTAATCCAGAATGTGCTAATACCTGTTGCACTGCATTTCTTTCTTCTTCTGAAAATACCACGTCAAAGCCAATTAACTTTACTTGTTGACGTTGTAATGCTTCAACTAATTTGGCTAATTTCTCTCTCGACCACGGCCAACGTCCCTCTTGCTTTAAACTGCGTTCATCAACGTCAATAATCACGATTTTGGTCGTTTCTTCGCGTTTAGGCATAAACCCCTGAAAACGCCAATCATAAACTAGCGTATCAACTCGCTTTAACCAATTATCTGCAACACTATGAGGCTTATTAATCGCTATTAACTCCAACACCACAAATAGCGATAAAATAACTAATCCCATCCAAATCGGAAAATGCTTTAATTGAATTTTTAATTTTTCTAGCATAATTATTAATTCCCTAATCGTAGCAGCTCATGACTTTTAAAATTGAACATAGCCAAGCTTTTGATGATATTAACCCATTATTGGCAATATATGTTAGCCTATAGATAATTTAGGTGCATGGCCGTGGTATTGCCAATTTTAATGAGGATAGGGTCTGTATGGTGTTAGAATCAGCTTGGCTCTTCGTAATAGCTTTAGGCTTTGGATTAGCCTTTATATCACTACCTTGGATTATGCGCTATCCTGCAACACTGAGCTGGCGACATCTAGGCTTTGTCGGTAGCCAGTTGATTTTATTAACGTCGCTGATTTTTCCCTCTGAATCATTATTACGTTGGTTTTTACCCTCATTATGCCTTTTACCGTTACTTGCCCTTAGCGAACAAATGCGCTTTTTGTGCCAACCCACAGAACAAGATCAAATTTATATGCGTTGGTATCAATACACTGTTGCAGCTAGTCTTGTTCTAAATTTAGTTTTGCCTAATTTTGCCGCATTTAGTCTCTCTATTTTATTAAGTATTACTACTTTTTTGATTGTTGCTTGGGTGATTCATCATAAAACACTCTATGATCGTCGGCATATGATAGCGTTATTGGTATGTACACTATTTATTAGCATCAATCATAGTTTTATTTTAATTTTGGGCTATAAAGGTAACTCTTCTTTATTGGCTGTGTTAATTATCACCCTCTGTATTTGTGCCTCTTTAATTAGTAATCTGTTTGGACAAGAAAGTTTTAGACATTTTGTTGAAATTGAAGAAAAATCTCCAGACGAGCCGTCCTCTCCTCCCCCACGTGACATAAACAATCAACAACTCAGTGAATTAAGCCACGATATGCGCACACCTCTCAGTGGGATTTTAGGGATGTCCGAATTATTGTTAGAAACCTCACTTAATATGACTCAACGGGATTATGTCCAAACGATTCAATCATCAGGCAATACTCTCTTGCACTTGATTAATGATCGACTAGACAATCCTCAAGCCGCAGAACAAGAGCTGATTATTTTAGAAGAAGCCTTTGATGTTACAGAGCTATTACACTACTGCTTAGACATGTTTAAAACACAGGCTGAAGACAAAAATATAGAATTAATCTCTTATTTAGATTCTTCTTTACCCAAGCAAATCTTGGGTGATGCTGTTCGTTTACGGCAAATTTTGTCTCGCTTGCTACATAATGCCATTAGATTTACTCAATCTGGTGAAGTCATTATTAGTATCAAATACGTCACATTAGGCAAACAACTAGGCATACAATTTAGTGTACAAGATACAGGGGTTGGTATGAGCGAGTCTGACATAAACGCTGCTCTACAAGCCAAGCCTATACAACAAAGTAGGCATACATGGCATATTGCCCCCGAACTTAATGCCTGTGCACAAATTTTGCAAATGATGGGTGGTGAATTACATATTGATAGCATCCCTCATCAAGGCACAACGGTCAGTTTTAACTTGCCACTTAAATCACCTAATACTGGTTTTAACGACTCTACCACCGAATTTATTGCCTCTTTTGCAGGCAAAAGGTTATTGGTTGTTGACGACAATCTAACTGTGACCAAATTACTTGCCGAACAAGCAACTCAATGGGGAATGCGCGTCAGTTATGCAACAAGTGGTGCGGAAGCACTTGCTGTAGCACGTAATGCAGCCAATTTAGGTCAGGCCTTTGATGTAATTATTATGGACTACCAAATGCCCGGTATGAGTGGTTTGCAACTGGCAGTCCGTCTCAAAGAAGATACGCTCATCACGAATGATGTGATTTTATTAATGCTAACAGGCCTACGACAAAACAATATTCAAACCTTAGCACGCAATGCCGGTATTCATCGCGTTATTACCAAACCGATTACCAATAAATCCCTCAGACAAATCATTAGTCAAGAACTTAAACGCCAACAAGAAATTCAACAAAATCTTAAACAACCTGAGCGACAATTGGATCATTTACACGTTTTAATTGCCGAAGATAATCAATTGGGACAAAAAGTGATTCATGGCATGATGCAGAAGCTTGGAGTCAATCATACGATTGTTAACAACGGCCAAGAAGCTGTGCAAGCAGTGATGAATAATAAATTTGATATTATTTTAATGGATTGTGATATGCCAATTATGGATGGTTATACCGCTACCCAAGAAATTAGACGATGGGAAAAAAAGGAGTTACGCTCTGCCACACCTATTTTGGCTTTAACGGCTCATATCTTAGAAGAACACAAACAAAAAGCCTTAAATGCAGGCATGAATAAACACCTTAGTAAACCTGTTGAATTGGGTGAACTACAAAATGCATTATTAGAATTTTGTTCGTAAAGGCTGACCTAATATCCCAAGTTTGCTTCTAATCTTAGTACAAATAAAGATTTTATGTCTTTATCTGTTGTCCAATCTCGAACTAATTGTGGCTCCAATTCATAGTATAACCAAGACCGCCAAATCGACTGCCGATATAAAAAAAACAGCCGATCATTAGCAACAGTCCAATTTGGTTGTTGCACACCATCCACCGTAAAACCATAAGCGATACTACGATTACGGCTGATACGATGTAAAATCGTATTACTTTGTGACCAACGCAAACCAACTGACTCTGGCTCATTTTGCCAATATTGCAAAGATGATCCTATTCTTAGCACAGTAGATTCATTTAACAGTCGCTCTGCTTCTAACTCAGTCACTGCCTTTGTTTCTGTTTTAAGGCCATAACGAATGGATTGCCGAAAACGTAATAAACTGTCATCGCTGACTCGCCATGCTCGCTGCACTCTCAAACGGGTAAAAATGTCACTGGCATGCGCACCAATATCAAAGCTATAACGCACACGCGAGGCAATATTAGGAATCCAACGAATCGCAGCACTGGTTTTAAAACTTTCGTCATCCTTAACCGATGCTTTATGTTCGGGATTTAACGTTTCTTCATCATCACTAATCACTAAATGAAAACGTCGTTTGGCATTAGGTAATTTAAGTGAAGCTCTAATACGCATATCCGCACTTAATCCGCTACCTTCCAACCACGAAAAATCATTCACAATACGAATCCGACTTTTGGCCTGATATTCATTTTCGCTATGATCTTGGCCAAATAAGCCATCTAGCCATTGTGCTGTTTGTGTCGCCCGACTCGATAAAAAACAATGTTGATTATCTAACCATCCCAAAAAACGCCCTTCATTATCACGCTCAATACAAGTATCTTGATTAAAATTTTGGTTAATTGCTTCAATTAATACATCTGCTGGTAACAATTGTTGTGGAGCAATTTCAGCTTCACCATAAACAGTAGTACTTATTAAAACACTAAGACTAGATAACAAAAAAAGATAGCGATTCATAAAATATCAGGGTCTGTTGACGTTTTGATTGTGGTTTTAGTGTAAATAACTTATTGATCTTTAGGCAATAAAAAAGGAGTGACTAGCACTCCTTTTTATGTAAGATTTGATAAAACTTAGAAATAAGCCATATCAAAATCCATCATCACGTCAGAACCTGCTTTAATGCTGGCTACACGCGACTTTAACTCTGGCAACATACGGGTGACAAAGAATTTAGCCAAACGTAATTTATCGGCATAGAAAGTATCGTCTTTACCATCTGCCGCCTTAGCAATTTTGGCAAACATATAAGCAAAATTTAACAAACCAAAGGCGTGTAAATAATCTACCGCAGCAGCATTGATTTGGTCAGGATTTTGCTGAGATTGCTCAATCACAAATTGTGTCGCACTTTCAATGTCTTTAGCGGCTTGCTCTAAAGCATCATGAATAAAAGCCAAGTTAGCATTACCAGCTAAGGTTGCATTAAATTCGCGCATTTCAGCAATTAATGGTGCAACAAAAGCACCGTTATTTTTGGCTACTTTACGACCCATTAAGTCATGGGCTTGTACGCCGTTAGTGCCTTCATAAATTTGAGCAATACGCGTATCACGTACCCATTGCTCTAAGCCCCATTCACGAATAAAGCCATGACCACCCAATACTTGTTGACCTTCGATACAGTTTTCTAAACCTTTATCAGTCAAATACGCCTTAACAACAGGTGTTAATAAAGCAACACGATCAGCGGCTAATTTACGCGCGGCTGGGTCATCACTAAATTTAGTCACATCTAATTGTTGTGCAGTGTATAAAGCAAAAGCACGACCAGCTTCGTTGTTTGCACGAATCTTTAATAACATACGACGAACGTCAGGATGTACTAAAATGCTGTCAGCATTTTTTTCTGGCATTTTTGTACCAGTTGCCGAGCGACCTTGTAAACGGTCACGCGCATAAGCTGCTGCATTTTGATAAGCGGCTTCAGAAGCCCCTAAACCTTGAATACCCATGGATAAACGTTCGTAGTTCATCATCACGAACATAGCTGCTAAGCCTTCGTTAACTTTACCAATTAAGAAGCCAGTTGCACCATCAAAGTTCATCACACAGGTTGCAGAACCTTTAATACCCATTTTGTGTTCAATAGAACCTGCACCCACTGCATTACGTTCGCCAACACTACCGTCAGCATTCACCATAAACTTAGGCACTAAGAATAAGGAAATACCACGAGAACCTGCTGGAGCATCAGGTAATTTAGCCAACACTAAATGCACATGATTTTCGGTCATGTTGTGTTCGCCACCGGTAATAAAAATTTTAGTACCGGTGATTTTAAATGTGCCGTCAGCTTGTGGTTCGGCTTTGGTGCGGATAATACCTAAATCAGTACCAGAATGTGGTTCTGTTAAGCACATTGTGCCAGACCATTCACCAGAGTACATTTTGGGCAAATAGGTATTTTTTAACTCTTCGCTCGCGTGTTGAGCCATTGCCATACCTGCACCAATAGTTAACAAAGGATACAAGGTAAACGATGGATTAGTGGCGAATAACATTTCATCGGTTAAGACAGTGAGCATTTTGGGCATGCTTTGACCGCCAAACTCTTCTTCTGCACCTAAACCAATCCAACCACCTTCGGCATATTGTTTAAAGGCCTCTTTAAAACCTGCTGGTACAGTGACCACGCCGTTGTTAAAGGTACAACCTTCTTCATCGCCACTACGGTTGATGGGTAATAAAATATCTTCGCTAAACTGAGCCATTGCTTCTAAGATAGCATTAACGGTATCACCATCAACATGGCTTAATTTAGGGGTATTTTGCCAAAAAGTATTGGCTTCTAAGACTTCATTTAAGGTGAACTGCATATCACGCAGAGGAGCTTTATAAATTGGCATGTTCTTTCCTCTAATTTTCCCTTCCCTCATTGAGGATGGGGTTAAGATGGGGTAATTCTCCCTCTCCCACTGGGAGAGGGTTGGGGTAAGGGTATATTTCGTAAAAAAGCCCGCTGATTAGCGGGCTTCTTCAGCACTTTCTGGCGATATTATCGCATAATTAGAAAGCAAAACCATCAGCAGTCATTTGCATCAAGGTTTCTGCACCACCATCAATCACTTCAACGTGAGTTCTGGTACGTGGTAAAATTTTCTTAAAGTAGAATTGAGCTGCTTGTACTTTAGATTTGTAGAATGCAGCATCGCCTTCACCAGCGGCTAATTTTTGCTGAGCAGTTTGTGCCATTAATGCCCACAAGTAAGCCAAAGTGACGTAGCCAGAGTACATTAAGTAATCAACAGCAGCTGCACCAGCTTCATCATAGTTAGCCATTGCTTTCATGCCAATACGCATTGTCACATCGCCCCACTCTTTGTTGAGTTGAGCTAATGGGTTAACGAATTGTGCCATGTCGGCGTTGCCTTCGTTAGCTTGGCAGAATTTGTGAATAATTTTGGTAAAGTTACGGAGCATTGCACCTTGAGTTTGCAATACTTTACGACCCAATAAGTCTAATGCTTGGATTTGGGTTGTACCTTCATACAATAAGGCAATGCGAGTATCACGAACGATTTGTTCCATACCCCATTCACGAATAAAGCCATGACCACCGTAAACTTGTACACCGTGGTTTGCTGCTTCATAACCCACTTCTGTTAAGAAAGCTTTAGCAATTGGTGTTAACAAGGACATCATATCATCGGCTGCTTTTTTAGCTTCAGCATCAGCAGAACCTTGAACAATATCATTGTAGCTAGATAACCAGTACACCAATGCACGGCCACCTTCAGCAAATACTTTTTGAGTCAATAATAATTGACGTACTGCTGGATGAACGATAATTAAGTCAGCTTCTTTTTCTGGGTTTTTTGCACCAGTTAAAGAACGCATTGCGGTACGGTCACGCGCATACTCTAAAGCACCTTGGAAAGAACCTTCAGCAGCAGCAACACCTTGAATAGCCGTACCAATACGTGCAGTGTTCATAAAGGTGAACATGCAGTTTAAGCCTTTATTTGGTGGGCCGATTAAGTAACCAGTTGCACCATCAAAGTTCATCACACAAGTTGCAGAGGCTTTGATACCCATTTTGTGTTCGATAGAACCACACTTAACACCATTACGCTCACCAACACCACCATCAGCAGTTGGTAAAAATTTTGGCACGATGAATAAAGAGATACCTTTAGTACCTTTTGGTGCATCTGGTAAACGAGCTAAAACGATATGGATGATGTTATCAGCCATGTCGTGTTCGCCAGCAGAAATGAAGATTTTAGTACCAGTGATTTTGTAGCTGCCATCAGCTTGTGGCTCAGCTTTAGTACGAATGATACCTAAGTCAGAACCTGCATGAGATTCTGTTAAACACATAGTACCAGTCCACTCACCAGAAATTAATTTGGTTAAGTAAACTTCTTTTTGATGTGCATCACCGTGTGCTTCTAAAGTATTGATTGCACCGTGAGACAAACCAGGATACATACCCCAAGACCAGTTGGAAGTACCCATCATTTCGCTCATTACTACACCTAATGAAGGTGGTAAACCTTGACCGCCATGCTCGACAGGAGCAGATAATGCGCCAAAGCCAAGCTCAACAAATTTTTTGTATGCTTCTTTAAAGCCTTTTGGTGTGCTGACTTCGCCATCGTTAAATTGACAACCTTCTTCGTCACCACTACGATTGATTGGAGAAAGTTCGTTTTCGCAAAATTGCGCGCCGGCTTCTAAAATACTGTCAACCAATTCACGGTTAGTTTCAGCAAAAACTGGAATGCTTGCATAATGTTGTTCAACATTTAACACATCATGTAAAACAAATTGCATATCGCGGAGTGGAGCTTTATATTGAGCCATTGTAACAACCTCTCGTCAAAATAGAGTGACGTTTATCCAAAAAAGCCACAGATAAAATCTGGACAGACTGACATTGATATAGTTTAAAAATTCATGTCTCGACAATACAGTCAATTTAATGACTGCACGTTCACAGTGTTAACATTGATCATATTTTTAACTCAAACTCTCAATTTTTTGTCTAATACAAGGATTCAACAAAAAATTAAACAAACATTAAATCGAATTCGTACGCAAATGTGTAACAGTTTCTAGACTAAAACAAAACATCCATACTTAGTCGCTTTAACTCTGCTAAAATGACCGCTAAAAATGAGGAGTCAATTTTGTGAAAAAAACTGCTTTTTTTCTTGCTTTAAGCTTATTCACAACAGCATGTATGCAAATGCCAAGCAATAGCAATATGAATGGTCAACCTAGACCAGCTTTTAAAGATACAACGATTGGTATGGCAACCGTCACAGGCTTAATCGTTGCTATGGAAGTAAAACGTCAAAAAACTCAAGATTCTTTACGCAAACAAACAACACCAGATGGGATTAGTAAATATCAAGCACGTTTAACAGCAATGGATTCTGTTAAAAATAACTTGGTTAGTTATTCAAGTGGCCAATTATCATTGGGTGACAAAATCAGTCTGATTAATGCCACCAGTGATATTGTCAGAACTAAATTACCTGAATATGGTGATATTATTAGTACCTTAAGCACACTGAGTCAGGTATTAATGACCGCTCAACATCAAGCGATGCAAGCGGCTCAACAAGCCTCTGGCAAATAAAAAAGGGCGCGATGCGCCCTTTTTTATTACCAACTGGTTGTAATTACGGTTGATAAGGCAGCTTGTTGCTCATTGGTTAATGTAGTTTGACCTATTGGTGGCGGTGTAAAGGCTGCCATTGCCTCAACCAAATATTGTACTTCACTTGCCAATAAAGTATTTCCTGTTGAAAGCTGAATACTATCTATTTTGCTTGCTTCATCTGTACCATACCAACCTTTGATTTTGGCACTGTTATTTGTGCCAATAATAGACACCTCCAAATCATTACCCAGTTGACGCAACCACACTTGTTCGGCAGTTACACCTGTACCCAATAACAACACATCGTTACCAACACTGTCTTTGTTATCAATCGTGTCTCGGCCTGAACCCACACCCAACAAATAGGTATCATTACCCAAACCACCGACTAAGGTATCATTACCTTGTCCGCCGTCTAAGGTGTCATTACCTGCTCCACCATTTAAGCTGTCATTGCCTGCACCGCCACTCAATAGGTTATTACCACTGTTACCATAGATAATATTGTTTTGGCCATTACCTGTACCCGATAAACTAGCAATGCCTGTTAAATACAACTGCTCCACATTCGCGGTTAAGGTGTAACTGACAGTGCTATTAACTTTGTCTGTACCTTCGCCTGCTAACTCAGTGACAACATCGCCTATGTTATCCACATAATAAACATCATCACCCAAACCGCCTTCTAAGGTATCTGCTCCGCCTTTGCCTTGTAGGGTATCGTTACCTGCACCGCCGACTAACCAGTTAGCAGCGTTATTGCCATTGAGCGTGTTGTCTAAATCATTACCAAAACCATCTATTTGTCCGCCTGCATTTTCTAAATTGAGGCGTTCAACATTGGCGGTTAAAGTGTAGGTGACAAAACTATTAACCGTGTCATAGCCTTCATCAGCAAATTCAATCACTAAATCATTAGCATTTTCTACGGTAAAGGTGTCATTTCCTGCACCACCAAACATTTGGTCAGCACCTTGACCACCATTTAAAGTATCGCCACCTGCACCGCCATAAAGAGTGTCATTGCCTAAACCTGCTAATAAACGATTGTTACCGTCATTACCTGTTAGAGTGTTGTCTAGGTTGTTGCCTGTACCTGATAGGTTACCACTACCTACCAACACAAGATTTTCTAGGTTAGTCCCTAAGTTATGGCTCAGTGAAGATTGTACGGTATCAATACCACCATTAGCATCTGCCTCAATAACAACGTCTCGCACATGATTAACGATATACACATCATCTTGGTTACTACCTACTAAGGTATCTGCGCTAGATGTACCTGTGGTATTGTTAATTGCCATAACATTAAAGGATTGTGTTGCATCAACACTGCTGTTATGCCCATCTGTCACTTGATAGCTTAAACCAACTACACCACTATAATTTGCCTCTAACATTAAAGTAAAAGTACCATTGCTGTTATTAACTACCGTGGCATGGTCTGCCATTAAGTTATTTATTGACAGGGTATCACCATCAACATCACTAAAACCTTGTAGTAAATCACTCACCAATAAAGTATAAGACGTGTTTTCTCTAGCGTTAGCTAGGAGCGATTGTGTGCCTGTAAGTATTGGAGCTTGGTTAATTACCGTTTGCAAACTAATCCGTTGGCCATTTGCATCAAAACGCTGACCATAAATACCACCATCCGAACCATCTTGACCATAAGATGTCCATACTATCACAAAGCCTCCATCATTCATGGCTGTCACAGATGCAAGTGTCTGAAAGCCTGCTTCGTAGGTATTGATACGAAACTCTTCACCCACTACAGTACTCGAACTATCGTAACGCTGACCATAAACATTGTATACGAATGTACCAGCGTCGACATCTTGCCCAAGAGACGACCACACCACGACAAAGCCACCATCATTTAATTCTGTTACTGAATCTGGCATTTGATGATATTTTGTATAGGTATTTATTTGAGTTTCGCTACCTACAGGAGTGCCATTTGTATCAAAACGTTGTAAATAACCATCAATCCAACTGTATTCTTCACCGTATTGATCCCAAGAACGCCATGTGCGGCATCGGCAAGCGCCAGTCACCCATCGACATCAGCGAAGGCATCAAGGTGGATCTGGAGGCGGTGAAATTCGACTACAAGCCAACCCGCTTCCGCATCGAGGACAACGGCCACACCATCCAGGTGAATCTGGGGCCGGGCAATACGATGGCAGTGATGGGGCGCATGTACGATCTGGTCCAGTTCCATTTCCATCGCCCGTCGGAGGAGCGCATCGATGGCCGCCAGTTCGACATGGTCGCGCACCTCGTGCACAAGGACGCCGAGGGCCGCCTGGCCGTCGTCGCCGTGCTGCTCGACCGCGGCAGCGCGCAGCCGATCGTGCAGACCGTCTGGAACAACCTGCCGCTCGAGAAGAACGACGAGGTCTCGGCCCGCGTGCCGATGGACCTGAACGAGCTGCGCGTGGCAAGCAACGCCCGCTATGCCTTTCTTGG
>NZ_CALETI010000012.1 GCF_937920075.1 uncultured Agitococcus sp. | reverse complement strand
CAGGTATATCAGCACTCCAAACACCTGCTAAGTATGCTGTTGCCTCCGCGTCCCACGTGGGTTTGTCTATATAACTGGTGCTTATACCGCTATAAGTAGTTAAAAGTTGATAAATCACGTCTTGGATTTTTTCAGCCACAAAAATACCCACTTCTTGCACTGTGTCATCTGCTTTGTGATCTTCGGCTTTAGTATTACTTGCACCACGAACTACAGTAAATGTGTCACCAGTTCGTGTGTATGCCATCATTTCGCCGCTAATCGCTAATTTACCGCTTGTTTGATACTGGCTACCTACCCCACTAGGGGTAAGGGTAAAACTGGTTTGAATTGCGTCAATATTGGCACTTAAACGGCCATTGCTCGGTTTTGGATATAAGGCTTTTTTGTCGTCTGCCAACTTTAAAATGTCTTTAGCAACAATTTTTACACTGTCGTCTTTGGCTATGCCTTGTAGCTGTTCAATCACATACACGCTATTAACAAAGTTAACCCAATCAAAGCCGTTTTTTGTTAAATAACCGCGTCTTACACGCAAAACTCTATTTTCATAAAACGGATTACGCGCTTTAAACTTTCCCCAAAACGTGCCTTGACTGCTACGTTCTGTAAAATAGGGGTCAATCTCGGTGTCGGGGTAAGGTGCATCAATAAAGCTAATAGACACGCTACCGCGTACGCCTAAACCCTTGTTTGGGGTAATTTCTTGACTAGCAAAACTGATCGATTTTAGAAGCGGTATAGCAGATAACCCAATAGGTAAATCAGCGTTTTGCTCACAAAATCGGTAAGTTTTGGTTATTTTATTAAAGTTTGGCTTGCTTTGGCACGTTGCATAGGTGTTGTAGCACTTGGCTGCACCAGTCACACCAATACTGGCAGTACAAGGGGCTATACCGTAAGTGTTAGCGCAAAAATCCATGTCTAATTCTACAAAAACAGTAGGAATGCGCCCAAACTTTGCAACTTCATTATTATATGACATTACGCAATACCACTTAATAAACACTGTACAGGCAAACTTACATCGTGATAACGATTTTCATTGATAGATAACGGCGGTATTTCACCATCGGTCACGCAAAAACAGGCATCTTGTGGGTAAAATTCGTGATTCCAACTAAACAAAAACGGCAATAACTCGGCATGACGCACAAAGGCTTCCCAATAATCACGCACCCATGCTTGAGGCACAGTCTTAAACGTAATGTTTGATCTTGCGCCCTTTGATACCTTGATTCGCCCTACAAACTGACCGCCCTCAGTAGTTT
>NZ_CALETI010000011.1 GCF_937920075.1 uncultured Agitococcus sp. | reverse complement strand
GATTTTTTAAGCTGTAAAAATCAGTGATTCGCTTTTCTGGGGTGGTGTCGCCTAATCTTTGGCGGAATGGTAACCATGTATAAATCTGTATCTCTTTAACGTACCTTACGCGGCGTATCATTTGTAAAACGTCTTGAGGTACTACGCTCGAACCGTCTGTCACCAAAAAAACATCGTCGAAGTGATGCCCGTCTCTATGCTCGATTGAGATACCGCAACTAATAACAGGACTTGCGATAACGTAGTCATAATCTAAAGACGCTCTATCCGCACTCTTTAAAAACTCCCTTTTTTGTGCCGTTGGCGTTTTCGCGTGAATAAATGCACCACGCCCACACCCTCGCAAGGCTTGCGCTATCAAGCGTCCTGCTTTAACTGTCCCTACGCTTATCCATACTCTTTTACCCTCTTTTAAGCGTGCCTTAATCGCGGTTATGGCTGCTTGTTCACCTTGCAATTGTTGATTAGCAAAATGAACATTGACGGCGATACCATCACCCGATTTTTTGCTAGTCTCTACGATGTGTATTTTCTCATTGCCTAAGATAGATTCTAGCCATTCAATCAATTCATCATTCGCGCCTGCATCACACAAGACAACTTTAGGGGCTGTTTGAATCGTTTTAACCAATAAATCATAAACATCTTGGGCGGTTGAATCTCTAGCGGTAGAAGTCTCTTTGTTATAAATCCCCACAAGCGCGCGTATCTTTTGCGCGGCCTCGTCTATGAATAAAGTATCGCAAGACTCATACACGGTACGAATATAAGGCGAGGCAATAGAATGAACGCACGAACCAAAAAAGTTATAAATCTTCTTTTTATCGGCTGCACTCGAGTTCAATAACTCGCCTACGTTTTTATAATGCGTTAATCCTAGAACCCTGCACAATTCGTCAACCAATGCACTCCGATGTGTCAACGCTGCAAAACGCTGTCCGTTTTTTTTGGCTAAATCACACAATCCTTTACCTAAAATCCTTGTTTTGCCCTCACCCATTGCCACACGAACAACCATTACGCGCGCGGTGTTTAGCGGTATAGCGTTCGCTATTTTATCTATTTTTTGATAAATATGGCGCGCCTTAACGTCCTCACTTATCACGATACTTTTTTGAGCTTTGCGTTTTATATATTCGCTTGTTTGTCGCCCCCACTCGACACACGCGGCGAATGTTAAAGGGTGAATCTTATCGCCTAAAGTCTCTTTTAAGCGTTTGATAGATTCATCAAAACTGTACCTAAAAGGGCTGTTATTAGCGATTATGTTCACGGTGTACGCGGTCATGCTGATAATGACTAAAGGTTCGTCTGTTGTTTGAATCGCGCTTATACAATCCTCAAACTTCTTGAGGTGTTCTTTTAGGTTTCTTAATGCTGCCCAGATAGATTGAGCATCAACAACTAAAGGCTTATCTGATTTGTTTATCTGCTCTGGAATGTCTTTAACTTCATTTAATAGCGAATAATCTAACGGGTTATAGTCTGTTTGTTTTCGTTTTACATTCTCTAAAAAGCGTTCGTAAGTGATACCGATAGATAACGCGGCCTCTTTGAGCTGTCGCAACATCTCGTTTTCATCAAGCGCGCCAGTGTACACGTAAGAGTATAAATAATATAAAACGCGGTTTAGTGTGTTGTGTCGTGAACCTTTCCCAACGGCTCTTAGGTCTCGCACGCTACGCTCTAGCGCGTTTAAAGCAATGGTCTGTTGAAACGTACTCGCAAACGCACCCGACACGTTAGCGGCGTTAATTGCCTGTTGTGTCTTGGGACAAAGTTCCTTGTGCTTTTTGGTGTTTTTGATGTGCGATAAATCAACGGTAGAGACAATCGGAACATCTAACGGCGCGCCTTGTACAATGCCTAAACGCTGTTTGCATGGGTCGGTATATTCGCAATAAGTTAAAACAGGATTACTTGTGTAATGCGCCTGCACTGGGTCAAACAAACTTAAATCGGTCATGCCCTCTGTGATGTGTTGTTGCGCCCATGCTTTTAATTCTTTAGATGTACGCGGCGCGGTCAATAGTACCCACACATGGGCGCGTAATTGTTTAGGGTCTTTGCTTGGGTGTCCTGCACTCCCTGACAACTGCCAAACATAGCCCACACCTTTAAAACAAGAGGGTAAACATTTTTCAACGTACCAAGCAATGGCCTGTTGTGGCTCTGTCCTCATGTCGTGCGGCGTTGAAATATCATCAGCATCAAAGCACGCCCACGCCCTCGCAACATCGTGAAAATGAGGGGCAATCTTTTTATTATTTTCTATCTTTTCTAAATTACGGCGATAAACAAAACCATGCTTATTATAAAACGCCTCACCAACGGGCGTTAAAGCCCCTCTAATCACGCAAGAATTATGGTTCTGAGCTAACTCACTAAGCGCGTTATAAAGCGCGTCTAGGGTCGGTATTGAGTGTTTAGTGTGTGTGTGTTTTTTTACGTTAGCTAATGCGCCCGTGTTGTCTTTACTCCACGCCTTAGCAAATGAAAAGCTATTCTGTGTCGCTCTATATCGCGTTAAAACGGTTAATTCATAGGGCGAATGTGCTATAATGTGAGGGCTTGTTAAGGTTGTACTGGGGGCTAAAACATCGTCCAATGTTAGCCCCTCGCACCTTTTAAGGTTATCAAGTATCAGGGTCATTATGCTGCCCTCGCTAGTGGTAAAATTTGTAAAACATAATTAGCAATAAAGTGACTAGCTCCACACGGGGCAACGTGTCGCACTCTCGAAGATATAATCAACCAACCTTGTTCTTTTAATTCTTTTATGCGTCCAGAGGGGTGCATGATGTCTAAATAATCACGCGCTTCGATTGTCGTGATATTGCCTAAGTACGTTAAGGCTAAAGAAAGTCTTTGCTGTTGGCTCTGTGTCGAGACGCTTTGATGTTCTTTAAGGATATGGCCAAGAATGGCTACGCGGTGGGGAATAGTCATTACGCGGCCTCCTTGCTTACGTCTAAGCGTGTTTCTATCCACGCTTCAACATCAGCGCGGTTGAACGCGATACGGTCACCCAATAGACGTATAACTTGAGGGAATCGGCCTAAACGAGAATATTTAAGAATGGTCGAACGTGGGCAATGTGTCGCTTTGACTGCTTCGGGCAATGTGATAAAGGGCGATTTGATTGCGGCTTGTGAATCTGCTTTTTTCATAATGTACTTACTCAATTTAGAAGTAAGCACTCATGCGCTAAGGTGGGACTAAGCTAAAAAACGATTAAAAAATGACTAATCAAAAAAAATTTTACAAT
>NZ_CALETI010000010.1 GCF_937920075.1 uncultured Agitococcus sp. | reverse complement strand
ATTTTATGCTTGATGCTAAAGACTCTAATTTAAAACTGTGCGATTTTGTGACCATTGAGTCTAAACAAAAACAGGATTTTACAGGCTCACCATTAGAGCTACTTCTACAAATTACCAAGCGCGTAGAAAAGCAGACAGGTACAACATGGGCATTTATTGCGCGTCAATTCGCGTTTAGCACTCAAACATTTAGCAATCGCACTGTTGATATAGATGGGAGTGATACTAGCCTATTATTTGATTTAAACTTAAAGGCCGCGCATGACAAGATATATGACCCAGCATCATTAGTATCAGGTTCAATTGTTGAGATTATTATAAGGTCAGGCGTGTTAGTATCAGCCTCTAATACCTCAAACTACGCTTTAACCAATCCTAATACATGGCCGAGCGGTGTATTTGTCAGGCTTATTATTGAGTCAGGGGCGATTGTAGCAGGGAGAGGGGGCAAAGGCGGGGATGCGTGTTGGTATTATCAATCCTCAAATAGCCCACCTAAACCTGATGAAATTGATTTCGTTTTTGGTGAAAATGGTGAAAATGGTGGTAATGCTATTTTAGCTAATTACGCGATAACTATAGATAATAAGGGGACTATTTCAGGTGGTGGTGGTGGTGGTGGTGCAGGTGTTGCAATGCTTTTAGGTAATGACACTACATCTGAGTATTCAGGTGGTGGTGGTGGTGGTGCGCCAATTGGATTTGGTGGCAACAGAGGCTACATACATCAATTTGTAGATGGTATTGAGTATTATTTTACAGATAATAATTTTGAAACAGCAGGTAAAACAGCAACAAATACACAAGGTGGCGATGCAGGTATAAAGTTTTGTAAATCAACGCCTTCGCCATTTGGTTATACAGCAAATGGAGGTAAAGGGGGGGATTTGGCACAAAATGGAGAAAATGGATATAACCCTTTATTTCCGTCATCATTTACAGCAGGGGTTGGAGGCACAGCAGGCGATGCAATTCACGGTCAATCGTTTATCGTGTGGGAAAATATCGGTACAATTTACGGGGCAACATCATGACAGATAAGAAAATAAGCGAACTAAGCTCAAACGGGACGCTAGACGGTACTGAAACAACTGTGCTTGTACAAAGTGGCAGTAATGTTAAGG
>NZ_CALETI010000009.1 GCF_937920075.1 uncultured Agitococcus sp. | reverse complement strand
GAGTTCAGACGTGTGCTCTTCCGATCTAACCCGATTCAGGTTTATGCCGAAGAAATTTTACGTTATTTACATGATGACCACGGTGATGAATTACCAGAGTTGATTTTAGAGCCTGGTCGTTCTTTGGTGGGTGAATCTGGTGTATTAGTTTCAGAAGTCGTATTGATTTCGCGTAAGTCTCGTACCGATTTAAAACGTTGGATTTATACTGATGTTGGTTTGTTCCAAGGCTTAATCGAAACTATGGGTGAAGCCATCAAGTATCCTATTTATACCGAAAAAATGGGTGCAGATGTGGGTGAGGGCAGCGTGGTTTTAGCAGGCCCAACGTGTGACTCCACCGATATTATGTATGAAAATGCCAATTATCATTTGCCGCACAATTTAGCAGTGGGTGATCGTTTGTATTGGATGACTACTGGTGCTTATACAACCTCTTATAGTTCTGTAGAGTTTAATGGTTTCCCACCATTAAAAACCTATTTTATTGGTTGTGGTAAAGAAGAAGAGAAAAACTAAGATTAATTGGTTTTTAGATAATAGAAAAATCCCCCATTTTTGGGGGATTTTTTTAAGAGTTTTCAGCTGCTCTTTCGTCACTCTCAAACAACTCTTCTAAATCACGCATGGCTTGTTTGTTACTGGCGATGAGGGATTCTTCATCCTGATAAAAAGCCTGTTGGCGAATCAATAGTTGTTCATCATATTCTCTAAACTTTTGTATGCCTTGTGCGGCACGTTCAGGACTTAAACCAGCCTCAATTAAGGCTTTTTGAGCGACATCTAATGATGAAGCAAACAATTCACGGGTGACAACATGCACGCCAATATCCATTAGTTGATAGGAGTGACGGCGGTCACGCGCCCGCGCCAAAATGGTTAAATGGGGATAATAGTGGCGGACTTGCATGGCGGTACGTATCGAATCATTAACGTCATCAATCGCTAAAATAAACACTTTGGCTTTGTCGAGTTTGGCGGCACGCAACATTTCCACATGACTAGGATTACCATAATAAATTTTATTACCAAAACGACGGACAAAGTCGACCTGACGCGCATCACCTTCTAAAGCAGTAAAAGGAATTTTGTGCATTTTTAATACGCGGGCAATAATTTGACCAAAACGACCAAAACCCGCAATCACAACAGGGTTTTCGTGGTCATCCGCATGAATTTCATCAAACGCACGTTTCTCTTGTTTGTTCCATAAAGGCTCAACTAATTTTTCTAATAAAAAGAAGGCGAGTGGTGTGAGTGCCATTGATAAGGTGACAATTAAAATCAAGCGGTCGCTTAATTCGCTAGGTAATAGTTTTAAGCCTGTGGCACTGCTAAACAAGACAAAGGCAAATTCACCCCCTTGTGCCAAGCTCACCCCTAAACGAATGCTAGTTTGCCAAGGATTGCCAACAAATTTGCCAATAATAATTAATACCAAAAATTTAAGGGTCATTAGGGCGATTGCACCACCAACAATTAACAATGGTTCGTTAGTTAAGCGGTGCATATCGGTACTCATGCCCACCGCCATAAAAAATAAACCCAGTAATAAGCCTTTAAACGGTTGAATATTGGCTTCTAATTCATGACGATATTCGGAGTCGGCAAGCAAAACACCAGTGACAAATGCGCCTAAAGCCATCGACAACCCTAATTTGTCCATGACCACAGCAATGCCAATAATAATAAACAAGGCAGCAGCAGTGAGTAATTCATTAGCTTTACTGGCAGCAATTAAGCGAAAGACAGGACGAATCACCACACGACTGGCCGCGATTAATAACACAAACACACCAATCACTTTGGCAAAATAAGTGAGGTTATATTCTTGATTACCACCACCAGACAAAATTGGTAAAATCGCCAATAAAGGAATAACCGCCATATCTTGAAAGAGCAAAATGGCAAAAGCTTCACGACCATGACGTGTCGTTAATTGCTTTTTTTCGGCTAAAAGCTGCATGACAAAGGCCGTAGAAGACATTGCCAAACCAAAACCAGCAATACAACTGGTGACAAGGCTAAAATCTAGTGCTACGCCAATGGCACTAAACAAACAGCCTGTGACAAAAACTTGTAAACCCCCTAAAACAAAAATGGAGCGTTTTAGCACCCAAAGTCGTGAAGGTTCTAATTCTAGACCTATAATAAATAACAGCATGACTACGCCAAACTCGGCAAAATGCAACACAGTATTGGCATCGCCTGCCAAATCGAGCAAATTAGGACCTATGAGAATACCTGTAATTAGATAGCCTAACACGGTCGCTAGACCAAGCCGATGGCAGAGTGGTACGACTAATAGAGCCGCGCCTAAAAAAATGGCGGCTTGGCCAAGAAGCGTCATGCTTAATGCTCCGTTTGAATATCAATAGATAAAAAAGATTGTTGCAAGTGTGACACAAAATCGCCAAAGTATGTGTTTTTAAATTTGGTAAAAACTAGGACTGTATCATGGCAAAAGTTTATGACGATAATGCGTTTTCTATTGGCAATACGCCATTGGTTCGTTTAAATCGTGTGGTTGAAGGACATAAAAAAGTCTATGCCAAAATTGAAGGACGTAATCCTGCCTATTCAGTGAAATGTCGTATTGGTGCCAATATGATTTGGGATGCTGAACAGTCAGGTAAGTTAAAAGCTGGGATGGAAATTGTTGAGCCAACCTCGGGTAATACTGGGATTGCTTTAGCCTATGTTGCTGCGGCAAAAGGTTACAAGTTAACCTTAACGATGCCAGCTTCGATGAGTTTAGAGCGTCGTAAAGTGTTAAAAGCCTTGGGGGCAACGTTAGTGTTAACCGAAGCAGCCAAAGGCATGAAAGGGGCGATTGAGAAAGCTGAAGAAATTTGTGCCAGCAATCCTGAACATTACTTTTTACCACAACAATTTGAAAATCCTGCTAACCCAGCCATTCATGAAAAAACCACTGGCCCTGAAATTTGGCAAGATACTGATGGTGAAGTGGATATTTTTATTGCAGGGGTAGGCACTGGCGGCACATTAACGGGTGTGTCTCGTTATATTAAACAAACCCAAGGTAAAGCAATTCAAACCATTGCGGTTGAACCTGAAGCTTCGCCCATTATTAGCCAAACACGAGCAGGCCAAGACATCAAACCAGCACCTCATAAAATACAAGGTATTGGTGCCAACTTTGTACCTAAAAACTTAGATTTAAGTTTAGTTGATGGTGTTGAAACCATTAGTAATGAAGAAGCGATTGACTATGCGCGTCGCTTAATGCGTGAAGAAGGTATTTTGGCTGGCATTTCTTGTGGTGCAGCCGTAGCGGCAGCAGCAAGAGTGGCAGCACGTCCTGAAAATGCTGATAAAACCATTGTCGTGATTTTGCCAGACACAGGCGAACGTTATTTATCAACGGTATTGTTTGATGGTTTATTCACAGAACAAGAAATGGTGCAGTAATATTCACAAGGCCAAATATGAGCGATAACTCTGCCAATAGTTATTTAAAGTTGCAAATCCGTTTAATGCAAGGTAGTCAAATTGCCTTGGGGTCTGGTAAAGCGGAACTATTGGCCGCGATTGGCGCAACTGGCTCGATTTCGGCAGCAGGTCGGCAATTAGGCATGAGTTATCGCCGTGCGTGGTTATTAGTAGAAACCATGAATAGCTGTTTTGTTTCGCCTTTGGTGGTCTCGACTAAAGGCGGCAAACATGGTGGCGGCGCACAACTCACTGAGTTGGGGGTAGAGGTATTGCATATTTATCAAACCATGCAACAACAAGTACAACAGCAATTAAAGAGTTATGAACAACAGTTATGTGGACTTTTGTCTCAGGTTAATCAGCAGCCATTTGATTCAAATAAATAATATCATCGGTCAAATAATCAATTTCACTCAACGCATGACTGACATAGAGCATCGGAATTTTTACCTCATCACGGACTCGCGCCAAAAACGGTAAAATTTGTGCTTTGCGGGTTTCATCCAAAGATGACAACGGCTCATCTAATAATAATAATCGAGGGGAATATAAAATCGCTCGGCCTAAAGCCACTCGTTGTTTTTCACCACCCGATAATTGTCTTGGCAAACGGCTTAATAAATGACTAATTTCTAATAGTTGGCAAATTTCGGTTAAATGAAAATGCCGTTCTGAGCGGCTTAAGCGTTGATAACCATACAATAAATTGTCTTTAACTGATAAGTGAGGAAATAGTTGGCCGTCTTGAAACATCAAGCCAATATGACGTTGTTGTGGTGCTAGGTTGATTTTTTTTCGACTATCAAATAATGTTTGCCCATCTAAAATTATCTGTCCTTGTTGTGGTCGTAGTAACCCTACAATGGCACTTAACAAGCTACTTTTACCACAGCCCGACGCACCAAAAATACCTGTCACGGTGCTATTTAATTGCGCTTGTATCGGTAATACAAAATCACCACGTTGTATGACAATATCCAACTCAAGCATGGGATTGATAACCTAAACGTTGCTGCATGCGTTGTGACCAATAATTACTCAACAATAACGCGGCAAACGCTAATAACAACGAAATCACAATTAAACGGGTAGCCATTGCTTCGCCATTAGGTTGATGAATCACACTATAAATGGCTAACGGCAAAGTTCGAGTTTCGTCTGCAATATTACCCACAAAAGTAATGGTTGCACCAAATTCGCCTAAACTACGACTAAAACCCAACAACGCCCCGACTAAAATACCGGGTAAAGCCAGTGGTAAAGTAATACTAAACAATACCGACCAATTATTTGCTCCTAACGTACGTGCTGCATCTTCCAAACGCGTATCAACCAATTGAATCGCTAAGCGTATCGACTGCACCATTAACGGCAAACTCATCACCAACGAGGCCAATACTGCACCTTTCCAATTAAAGGCAAATGACCAACCAAAAGTATTAAATAACCAATGACCAATTACGCCATGATGACCAAACGCCAATAACAACAAATAACCTGGTACAACAGGCGGCAACACCATTGGCAAATGAATGGTGGCATCCAACAAGGCTTTGCCCCAAAACTGTTTACGCGCCAACAACCATGCTAAGGCAATCGCAGGCACAATACCCACTAAGGTACAAAAACTCGCCACTTTAAACGACAAGGCTAATGCCGACCATTCTTCGGGAGATAAATACATCATTTACGGCTTCAAAATAACAAAGCCGTATTTACTAAATACCGCTTGGGCTTTATCGCTTTGTAAATAGTGATAAAACTTGGTACTTGCGGCAGAAGCCCCTGCAATTAAGGCAAGAGGATAAACAATTTTTGAGTGACTAGAGGCAGGAAAGCGGCCAACTATCGTTACTTTATCGCTAATTTTAGCATCCGTCTCATAAACAATACCCACAGCACATTCACCACGCTCAACAAAGGCTAAAGCAGTACGCACATCATCCGTAGCGACTAAGCGTTTTTCTAAACCAGACCACCAGCCCAAATATTGTAAGGCTTGTTTAGCGTAAATGCCTACAGGCACACTGGCGGTATCACCTGTACAAATTTTGCCAGTAAAGGCGTTAGCTAAATCAAAGGATTTGTCCATGTTAACGCTAATGCTTTGATTTTTTGGCGTAATTAACACCAAACTATTGCCTAATAGTTCTTTACGGCTATTCGGTTGTAATTTATTGCGTTTTTGCAAATAGTCCATCCATTGCACATCAGCAGAAGCAAATACTTGTGCTGGCGCACCTGCTTCAATTTGTTTGGCTAAGGTTGATGAACCCGCAAAGGAGGTTTTAATCATCACATCATGGTTTGTTTGATAACTTTTACTAATTTCTGTTAAGGCATTAGTCAAACTGGCGGCTGCATACAAGGTTACTTGTTCGGTAGCAAAACTGAGTTGTGCATAAAAAACACTACTGAATAAAATGAATGAACGCAGTGATGGTTTGACATAAAACATCGGTTATCTCTTACATTTTGGTCAAAATTCGTTATGTATGATTGTATATAACGACTAGGATGTCAATTTCAGACTTACGTATTCCATCGAAATTAGCGAGTAAACAAGCGATAACCGCGTAATCTCTAAATGATTTAAATATTTTTTGTTGATATTGAATGGGAGCTTTTTGTCGTCTACCTGTTGGCAAGTTGAATATCAGGCGTATAATACGCGCCACGTTTTCCACGCTGACCGACAAATCTGAGTCAGTTCATTACAGAGAGTAAACCATGAGTTACAACAACATTCCTCCCGGAAAAGACGCACCAAACGACATTTATGTTGTGATCGAAATTCCTGCTAACCATGACCCAATCAAATACGAAATCGACAAAGACAGCGATGCTTTATTTGTTGACCGTTTCATGGGTACAGCCATGTTTTACCCAGCTAACTATGGTTATATCCCAAACACCTTATCTGAAGATGGTGACCCATTAGACGTATTAGTTGTAACTCCATACCCAGTTGCACCTGGTTCTGTGATTCGTTGCCGTCCAGTTGGCAAATTAAACATGGAAGATGAGTCTGGTATTGATGCTAAGTTAATTGCTGTACCACACGACAAATTGACACCAATCTACAAAAACGTTAAAGAATATACCGATTTGCCAGAGTTGTTAATCAACCAAATCCGTCATTTCTTCGAAACTTACAAAGCTTTAGAGCCAGGTAAGTGGGTTAAAGTAACAGGTTGGGAAGGTGCTGAAGTCGCTAAGGCTGAAGTATTAAAATCTATCGAAGCTGCTAAAAAATAAGCTAGCTTTTCCCCTCGCTCTAACTCTCTCCCTGTAGGAGAGGGCTGGGGTGAGGGTAGTCGATAAGATTTAAAATAAAGGCGCAATTTGCGCCTTTATTTTTGTTTCAATTTTGGCTAGATTTAAGACAGATATTTAAACAGTAGTTGATTATGTCCAATATTAACCGTAGCCATTATCCAGAGCTAAATCATATTTTGTGGGATGTTCATCAAAAATTTATTCCTGCTCAATTGGCTTTTGTGTTTTATGAGAAGCGTTGGGCATATATTAGCCAACAAAAACTATTGCCTAAAGAAAAAAAATTAATTGCTCGCCTGACTAAAGAATTTGGTCAAGGTGTGTTTATGCCAGCTTTATACAATTAGGATACATAAATCTTAATAACAAAAAATTGATTATTTTCAATAGCTTTGAGAGCCATATTCTTTAAATCAATCAAACAATAAAAAGCGTAATAAATAAATTCTGAGTGATTAAGCTCCTTGGCATAGTTTCCTTCTAATATAGCTTTTATATCGTTATCTGATAAAAAGTATAACAGTTCTGTTAAGCAGTAATTGTCTGTACTCATCCAATTGACAAGTATATTTAACTCATTGACTAGCTCATATAATTCAGACGGCTTTATTATAAAGTATTGAGATTCATAGACAGCATCACATATAAGAAACGTTAGTAGTTTATTAGGAGACGGGCTACGCGGCAAAATATTAGAATATGTGTGGTATAAAGAACGGCCATAATAAGAAAAAATACAAAAATCGTGAGCATAGCCATACCTGCGTTCAGTTCGTTTGTTCGTCTTGAGCAAATAGTCTTTGGGCAATAGTTCTGTATCAAATAAATAATTATCAATAAGATAAAAATTGCTAGCAACACTATAAGACATTGTTTCTTCTCTTTAACACAATGAGATAGGTTTGTATCTCATTGTTGAAATACTTAATTTATCACATCAAGCAAATTTTGCTTTTAACGCATTTACTAACTTGCCATGAATGCCACCAAAACCGCCATTAGACATAATGACAATCGCATCGCCCGATTTAACTTGAGCAATCACATCAGCAATAATGCCATCAATATTATTAGCAACTTGAGCTGGCACAGGTGAAGCCGCAATGACTGGACTTAAATCCCAATCCAAACCTGCGGGCTGATACCAAATCACTTGGTCAGCATCGCGTGCAGATTCAGCTAAATTATCTTTGTGTGTACCCATTCTCATGGTGTTTGAGCGCGGCTCAATAATTGCCCAAATCTTGCGCTCGCCAACCTTGTTGCGTAAACCTTCTAAGGTGGTTTTAATTGCAGTCGGGTGGTGGGCAAAATCATCATAAACGCTAATGTCGGCAACTTCACCCACCAACTCCATACGACGTTTTACGCCACCAAACGCACTTAATGCAGCACAAGCCGTTTGTAACTCTACACCAACATTATGCGCCGCCGCAATTGCCGCCAAACCATTATAAACACTGTGTAAACCTGTCATGCCCCAATTGACTTCGGCTTGTTGACCTTTATAGGACACCACAAAACGACTGCCATCATTGGCACGCAACTCAGCTTGCCAATCGCTAACATTGGGGGCGATACCTGTTGTTTCCACAGGCGTCCAACAGCCTTTGGCTAAAGTGTCTTTTAAGTTGTCATCGTTGGCAGGGACAATAATTTTGCCTGTACTGGGAATAGTGCGGACTAAATGATGAAATTGTTTTTGAATAGCGGCTAAATCATCAAAAATATCAGCATGGTCAAATTCTAAATTATTTAAAATCGCTGTTTTTGGCGCGTAATGAACAAACTTAGAGCGTTTATCAAAGAAGGCAGAGTCATATTCATCGGCTTCAACGACAAAATATTTGCCACCGCCTAAACGCGCACTTGCTTCAAAACCTTTGGGTACACCACCAATCAAAAAACCGGGTGCTAAACCTGCTTGTTCTAAAATCCAAGCAACCATGGTGGTGGTCGTGGTTTTGCCATGTGTACCAGCCACGCCTAAAACGTGTTTGCCTTGTAACACATATTGCGCCAACCATTGTGGGCCAGAGGTATAAGGAATGCCTTCATTTAACACATATTCTACTGCAGGAATGCCACGTTTCATGGCATTGCCAACAATGACTAAATCAGGGCGAGGTTGCAAATGTTCTGGTTCATAGCCTTGCATCAGACTAATCCCTTGAGCTTCTAGTTGAGTGCTCATGGGGGGATAAACATTCGCATCACTACCTGTCACTTTATGGCCCAAATTTTTAGCTAAAACGGCTAATGACCCCATAAATGTGCCGCAAATACCTAAAATATGAATATGCATAATATCTTGTGTCCTAACGAGAAGATTGACTAGCAGCCGCTTTGGCTTGTTCTAAGAGTTCGGGAAATACTTTAACGTTAATTGATAATGTTAATAAGAGTATCATGAGAGCCATTAAATTACCGAGTAATAAGCCAATATTTAAAGCACGATGATAAATAAAGGCTCTAATCGCAATACTCCATCCCAATAAAATGACCTCCAATAAACCTAAAAATTTGAGTAGTGGTGTTTGGCCAATGAGTTGAAAGCCGAGTATTAATAACGGGATCGTGGCTAAGCTTAAAAAGCTATCGACTCCTAAAATAGCAATTAAGCTTTGGGTAAAACGATTACTCAATTTTTTGAGATGTAATAAGCTAAAGATACATAAAGACTCTACACCAAGGGCAATGATTGGCAAAGTTACGGCAATATTAAATTGATTTGGTCTACCAATTGATTGGGCTGTAATACTAATCGTCAAATTGATGATAAGCAGTAGCCATAACAGATTAGGAGCATAAGGAACATCTTCAGGGCCGCGTTTAAATCGTAGAATTTGCCAAAAAAGTTGTAATAGGGCTTTCATTTAGCCAATATCCTAAAAAATTATCGCCGAATTATAGCGAATTAATGGCACTCAGAACTGACGCATTACATCGAAATTAGCGCATTTTGTGAATATAAAATCATTGAGCTATGAGCAACTAAGCGATAACTGCGTAAGACTTAAACTTAGAGACTTGTTATGCCGATTACCTTACAAACAATCCTATTATTAATTTGTTCCAATATCTTTATGACCTTTGCTTGGTATGGTCATCTGAAAAATCTACAAGATAAACCGTGGTATTTAGCGGCTATTTTTAGTTGGTGTATTGCGCTTTTTGAGTATTTATTAATGGTGCCTGCTAATAGAATTGGTCATAGTGTCTTATCAGTAGGGCAGTTAAAAATTATTCAAGAAGTCATTACTTTGAGTGTCTTTGTGCCTTTTGCCATTTTATATCTCAAAGAACCTTTCAAAATGGATTATGTTTATGCGGGTTTATGTTTATTAGGTGCCGTTTATTTCATGTTTAGAAACTAAATTTTTTACATAAACACTTGGCCTAGGGTAATTATTCAGCCAAAATAGTCGGCTTTTTAAACTTACCCGCCTTTCAGTGCAAAACTGTAAAGGTGTTTCTAGAGAACTTTGGTCATGACAGCAACAACGGCAACTCCCTTAGTCGGTATTATTATGGGTTCACAATCGGATTGGGCAACCATGCAACATGCCGCCGATGTATTACGCACCCTCGGTGTACCTTTTGAGGCAGAAGTTGTGTCTGCACATCGTACTCCCGACAAATTATTTGCTTATGCCGAAGCTGCACGTGATCGTGGCATTCAAGTGATTATTGCAGGGGCAGGGGGGGCAGCGCATTTACCTGGTATGTGTGCCTCTAAAACATCCTTACCTGTGCTAGGCGTTCCTGTGCAATCACAGGCACTCAATGGTTTAGATTCTTTATTATCGATTGTGCAAATGCCCGCAGGTGTGCCTGTTGCAACCTTAGCCATTGGCAAAGCAGGGGCAACCAATGCAGGTTTATTGGCCACCCAAATTTTAGCGGCACAATATCCAGAATATTTACAAGCAATTGAAAACTTTCGACAACAACAAACCGACAAAGTCTTAGCTAACCCTATTCCGGGAGAGCAAGCATGAAAATTGGGATTTTTGGTGGCGGTCAGTTAGGCCGAATGATGGCTTTGGCAGCATATCCCTTTAATCTAAGTTTTAGCTTTTATGAATCAGCCGCAAACTGTCCATCTGCTCCATTAGGTGAGGTGATTGGTGACAAAGAAGCTAGCAAAGCCAGCTTAGATGCTTTTTTGGCCAGTGCCGATGTATTTACCTATGAGTTTGAAAATATTCCAGTTGCATGGGTAGAACATATTGCTCAACACAAGCCTGTTTATCCGAGTGTTAAATCTTTAGCAGTTTCACAAAATCGTTTAAATGAAAAACAATTATTTGCCAAATTAGGCATTCCTGCTGCAGCTTATCACCAAGTATGCTCACAAGCCGATTTACAACAAGCAGTCGATACTCTTGGTTTACCATTAGTCGTAAAAACCACAATGGGTGGTTATGATGGCAAAGGACAATTTGTTATTCGTCAAGCAGAGCAAGTGGCGCAAGCATGGTCAGAGTTACAAGCTGGTGCTCCTTTAATAGCAGAAGCATTTATTCAGTTTAACCGTGAGTTATCTATTATTGCAGTGCGTGCACAAGATGGTGAAACGCGTTGTTATCCTTTAGCGTGGAATACCCATCATCAAGGAATTTTGTCGCACTCTGTCGTACCTGCACCACAAGTTGATGCAGCAACACAAGCCCAAGCAGAGCAATACATCACTGCTATTTTGCATGAATTAAATCATGTGGGCGTATTAACCTTAGAAATGTTCCAAACTGACCAAGGTTTATATGCTAACGAAACTGCACCACGAGTGCATAATTCAGGGCATTGGAGTATTGAGGGAGCGATTTGCTCGCAATTTGAAAATCATATGCGTGCAGTAGCAGGTTTGCCATTAGGCAGCACGCAAGAGCTACGGCCAAGTGCCATGATTAATATCATTGGCCAACATCCAAAAACTTCTGACATTTTGGCTATTCCCGAAGCCCATTTACACCTGTATGGTAAGACTGAGCGTGTTGGCCGTAAATTAGGCCATATTACTGTCACTGCAGACTGTTTAGACACTCTCAACACCCGCATTCAGCAAATTGCTGCTGTTTTGCCCAATAAAATGGCTTTATAACTTGCTATAGATTGTCTCCAAAGCTCGTGTTTAACGAGCTTTTATCTTAGATGAATAAAAAAACGTTTATCTTGTTTGATTGTCAAACAAATACATGCTTTAGTCGCTAATTGCCCCTCTATAATCGCCATCAAGACAGCAGCGCAGTAAATCATCACTGAGCGAGCTGATAGAAAAAGTTTAATGTTTGTACCCTGTGATATTGCTTGCAATAAACAACGGTAGAGTTACTAAACGGAGTTCTTAATTCAAACATTAACTTTTAGGTAATGAGTGTTGGTGTATTAAATTCCTCGGAGATAGTCATGGGCGAGTTAAAAGACGTTGCAGAAAGCCAAGTTGAAGTAAAATTGGTTGATCGTGTTAAAGATTTAGGTAATCAAGTTTCTTTAGCGAGTTTAGGCGTTGTGTCTAAAGTTGAAGAAGTGGTTGCTAAAGTTGAAGAAGAAGGTCAAAAGCAATTAGACAAATTAGTTGCTGCTGGTCAAGCTGCTCGTGGCGAACAAGCTGCTAACGACAAAAAAGTTGTGTTAGTTGCTGTTGGTTTAGTTGAAACTTTAAAAGTTGAAGCTGACAAATTAAAAGTTGAAGCTGAAAAGTTATTTAATGATTTAGTAGCTGCTGGCGAAAAGCGTAAAGCTGCTTAATTGTTAACACTTAGATCTTATGTTTATTAAGATTTGAGTGACGCATATTTAGGCAAGTTGCGCTGTCTATTCAAAAGAACCCTCTTTTGGGGTGGCACCCTGCCACCCTTTTTTTTAGCTAAAATTTTACAAAATATTTCTAAAAATACGTATCCATCTATACAAATGGGGTTTATGGTTTATATTGGTTAAAAATAAAAAGTAATTTTGCATATAAATTACCAATGTCTTTAACAAAAACTATGTTTAACATTGCTTTTGTTAGGTAGAATCGCCCAAACTTTTACTGAGCTTGGATAGTGACTTTTTACATTCTCCTGTAAAAATAATCAGCACTCACTGAGGGGAAGCTCAAAAGTTTGATTTTTTAAAATATATTATTTGCTACAACAAGGAACAATCATGAAAAAAACGTCCGCTTTGGCTGCTGCCATTATCTCTGCTGGTGTTGCTTTAAGTCCAGCTGCACACGCTGCAAAACAAAAAATTTGTGTATTTGACTTATTGGGCACAGGCGGTGACGTCTATGCCATGATGAAAGACTACTCCTTAGCGGCCGCTAAGTGGGGTGCAGATATTGAATTGAAGCCTTATACTGACGAGCGTATTGCTGCTGAAGATTTCAAAGCTGGTCAATGTGATGGTGTAAGTTTGACAGGTTTACGTGGCCGTCAATTTAATACCTTTACAGGCAGTATTGACTCTATTGGTGCTATCACGACTTATGCACAAATGCGTGATGTATTAACTTTATTAAGCAGCCCCAAAATTGCACCAAGTATGGCCAGTGGTTCTTATGAAGTTGTAGGTATTATGCCATTAGGTGCGGGTTACTTATTAGTAAATGACCGTGCTATCAACAACTTATCTAAAGTTTCTGGTAAAAAGATTGCTGTTTTAGACTATGACAAATCTCAAGCTAAAATGGTACAAAAAATTGGTGCACAACCAGTTGCTTCTGACGTAACTAACTTTGCTGGTAAATTCAACAATGGTCAAGTAGACATCGTTGCTGCACCAGCGGTTGCAATCAAACCATTAGAATTGTACAAAGGTTTGGGCACTAAAGGTGCTATTGTACGTTTCCCAATCGTACAAATTACTGGCAACATCATTATCAATCCTAAGAAATTTCCAGAAGGTTTTGGTCAAAAGAGCCGCGAATATGTAGCAACTCAAGTTGACAAAGCATTCAAAAATATCGAAAAAACTGAAAAAGATGTTCCAGCTAAATATTGGATGGACGTTGCAGAAGCCGATAAGCCTGGTTACGTCAAATTAATGCGCGAATCCCGTATTGCTTTGGCTGCTGACGGTATTTACGACAAAAAAATGTTAAGTTTATTGAAGCGTGTACGTTGTAAACACGATCCAGCAAGCTTCGAGTGTGCATTAAAAGACGAGTAATCAATTACTTATCTGACATAATGCCAAAGCCCAGCTAATGCTGGGCTTTTTCTTTGCGGTGAAAAGCAACAAATTCGAGTTGACGGTTGATAGCTAACGCAAGATAATTCCTAGTAATTTAGTCAAATTTAACTTTTGGGGCAGATATGCCCATTTATGATGAGGCTGTTTTATGTCAGAGCTGGCTCAAGGCATGATTCTTACCGACCGTGCAGCGGCTAAAGTACGTAAATTGCGTGAAGGTGAATCCAATCCTAATCTTAAACTACGTGTTTATATCACAGGTGGCGGTTGTTCTGGTTTCTCTTATGGTTTCACCTTTGATGAAAACTCCAACGAAAGCGATTCTATTTTTGAAAATGAAGATGTGACGATGTTAGTTGATTCGTTGAGCTTTCAATATTTAGTAGGTTCAGAAGTCGATTATGTTGAAGGTTTAGAAGGTTCACGTTTTGTGATTAAAAATCCAAATGCCACAACAACGTGTGGCTGTGGTTCCTCTTTCTCTATCTAAATTAATCAAGGAGGACAAAGTAAAGTCCTCCTTGATAATCAAGCTTGAAAAATTCCACCTAGAATACGTTTTCCATCTGCACCTGTCACAGCTGGTAAGTTACCTGTTAAGCCTTTGATAGTTTGTTGGGCTAACCATGCAAAAGCCGTTGCTTCAATCCAAGTTGGCGATATGCCAATTTTTTCTGTAGAAAATAGTTGGTAATTAGGTAGTTTATGGGCTAAAGATTGCCATAAAATGGGATTGTATGCACCACCGCCGCATAAATACAACTCACCTTGGGCAAAACCAATTTTATTAATCTCATTGGCAACAGAAGTCGTGGTTAACTCTAATAAAGTCGCTTGAACATCCGCCAAATCGTAATGCTCAAAGTTGCTTAACACATCTTCTAACCATGCTAAGTGAAAATCTTCGCGCCCCGTACTTTTGGGAGCAGCTTTCGCAAAAAAGGAATGTGCCAGTAATTTTTCGAGTAATTCAGGAATCACTGTGCCAGAAGCTGCCCATCGGCCATCTTCATCATAGTTCTGTTGTAAATGTTGCTGACACCAAGCATCAATTAATACATTAGCAGGGCCAGTATCGTAGCCATACACTAAAATATCTTTTTGGCTAGGTAAAACCGTAATATTAGCCATGCCACCTAAATTAAGTACGACTCTATCTATAGAAGAACTTTTTAATAAGGCTTTATGGAAAGCAGGAACCAAAGGCGCACCTTGTCCACCAGCAGCAACATCACGACGGCGAAAATCAGCGACAACCGTCATTCTGGTTTTTTCAGCAATCACATTGGGATCACCAATTTGTAAGGTGAAAGGTGTTTGGGCATAAGGTCGATGGCGAATAGTTTGGCCGTGGCTACCAATCGCTTTTATTTGCTGTTGTTGTTCTAAAGATAACTTATCTCGCAACTCATTGGCGCATTGGGCAAAGAGCAAGCCAATTTCCACATCAACTTTACCCATTAAGTCAATTTCATAAGGGGTCGGTTGAGTAAGCGTTAAAATATCAGCACGCAAACTGAGTGGTAAATCTACAGAATGAGTGGCTAAAAGTTGACAGCCTTGTGCATTGAATAACACAGCAACGGCATCAACCGCATCCAGACTAGTACCAGACATCAAACCTAAATAAATCTCATCCATTGTAAACACTCATTTTTTTAAAAACTTGTAGAGCATAATGCAATTTATAGCTATTCGCCCTAAAATAACGCAAATTTTTATTTTAGCGTAGTAAAGAAAATGATGACACCTGAACAGCAACTTGAATTGATTAAACGTGGTACAGCCGACATTATTCAAGAAACTGAATTATTGGCCAAACTTAAAGAAGGCCGACCATTACGTGTAAAAGCAGGTTTTGACCCAACAGCACCAGATTTACACTTAGGACACACCGTATTAATTAACAAATTACGTATATTTCAAGATTTGGGTCATGAGGTTATTTTCTTGATTGGTGACTTTACTGGCATGATTGGCGATCCCACAGGCAAAAAGGGGAAGACCTTCACCACGACGA
>NZ_CALETI010000008.1 GCF_937920075.1 uncultured Agitococcus sp. | reverse complement strand
TAGCTAGTCATGCCCGACTCAGGACGCGCATTATATAGCCTTATTAAACACTGTCAAACCCTTTCTTAACCTTTTTATATAAAAACGTATCGACCGTTTACTTTATAGGCAATACGAATATTCTTTAAGCTAAAAAGGCTGTTTTTTGCGTAAATGGCTTCTGATTCTTTCGGCAAATAAAATAAATAAAACCAGTGCATAAGGCCAAACAGCAAAAATACCGAGCTTTTTTAGCCAAATAAAATGAATCAAAGCCAGCACAGCAACTAAATACACTAATTTATGCAATGTTAACCAACGACGTTTTAAACGCCGTTGCCATCCTGCCGTGGAGGTAATGGCTAAGGGAATCAATAAAACAAACGCGGTAAAACCAACAATGATATAGGGTCGTTTAGTTAATTCTTGGCCAATAAACGCCCATTGTGCGCCAAATAACAAAAATACATAACTTAAAAAATGTAATAACACATAAAAAAAGGCAAACAAACCAGTCATTCGCCGATATTGAATCCATTGACTTGAGCCTGTCCAATTTTTTAACGGTGTCATCGCTAAACTTAGCCATAAACATTGAATTGCCCATAATCCTGTTTGATCGACCAGTTTTTTGGCAGGGTCTGCTCCTAATTGATTATTCATCGCAGCAAATATTAGCCATAGACAAGGCGTCAATATGACGATAAACAACAAAATTTTGCTGATCTGTCGTTGTTTAGGAGAAAGCACCATTTAAAAATACTGCCTTAAGTCCATGTTACGATACATAGCGGCGACTTCTTTACTATATCCATTAAACGCTAAAGTTGGTCGCCAATTAGGATTAAATATACTAGCGGGCAGTCGTCGCTCGCGAGCTTGTGACCAGCGTGGATGGTCAACAGCAGGATTAACATTGGCATAAAAGCCATATTCACGGGGTGCCATCATTGCCCATGTGGTTTTTGGCTGAGTGGCAGTAAAGCGGATTTTGACAATGGATTTAATACTTTTAAAACCATATTTCCACGGCACAATCAGTCGTAAAGGCGCACCATTTTGTGCAGGAAGACTGCGTCCATAAACACCAACCGCCATTAATGCTAAAGGATTCATTGCTTCGTCTAAACGTAATCCTTCTACATATGGCCAATCTAAGGCTCGTGTACTTTGATTGGGAAATTGCTTTTTATCGACAAGGGTGATGAATTCGATATATTTTGCTTCTGTTTTTGGCTCAAAACGTTTAATTAAATCTGCTAAAGGAAAGCCCAACCAAGGGACAACCATTGACCATGCTTCAACACAACGAAAACGATAAATACGATCTTCAAGAGCATGTGGTTTAAGGATGTCTTCTAAGGTGAATGTGCCTGTTTTATTGCATAAACCTTCAACGGTGACTGTCCAAGGTTCGGTTTTTAGACTATCAGCTTTTTCGGCAGGGTCACTTTTATCCAAACCAAATTCATAAAAGTTATTATAGGTACTGACTGAGTCGTAGGGGGTTAACTCTTCGCCTGTACTGTTAGCTTGTAATTTGCGAGTGGCAATTTTTTGTTTTAACCAAACAGGCGCATTGGCTCGTTCGGCAGCCGATTGATAGACTGGTGCAGCGTAAGCTTGTGGTAGTAATAAAGAACCGACACCGATATAACCTAGACTTTTGAGCAAATCTCGGCGTTGATGGTAGATGGTTTCTGGGGTGATTTCACTGCTTAATGGGGACTCAGAGGAATGTTTGATTAACATTTTTATCTCCTTGCCCCCGTGAATGCTTATGATGCGGTCGATTTTTGGGGGCGTAATTTGTTAAATAAAGCCGTTAACGGTGCCGATGAGGCATACACAACGGATACCGCTAATAAACCAATCGGTAAGTCATATGTCACAATGCCCATGACTAAAACGACAGGTAACATCATGGCAAATGGCACACGGCTACGGTCTAATTCTTTAAAGCTGTAAAACTTAAAGTTGCTAACCATTAAAAAGCCTGTAAATACGGTAATTACTGAGGCTGCAATGGCAATTTCACGCATATCTCTAGGAATTTGATTATCTGTGCCTGCCCAAACCATACTAGCAATAATCGCTGCGGCTAAAGGGCTGGCTAAACCAATAAAATAACGCTTATCAACACTGCCAATTTGTACGTTAAAACGCGCTAGGCGAAAGGCCGCACTTACCGTATAAATAAAAGCACAAATCCAACCAATTTTACCTAAAGCATGTAAGCTCCAACTAAATACCAAAATAGCAGGCGCAACACCAAAAGAGACTAAGTCGGATAAAGAGTCATATTGCTCACCAAAAGCACTTTGGGTATTGGTCATACGTGCAACACGACCATCCATACCATCAAATAAAGCTGCACAGAAAATCGCGATTGCGGCTGGCTCAAATCGTCCTTGCATTGAGGCGATGATGGCGTAAAAGCCCGAAAATAAAGCGGCTGTGGTAAAAAGGTTGGGTAATAAATAAATACCTTTATTACGCACTTTTTTACCATCAGCATTGGCTTCTTCTTCTACAACCTCGAAGGTGATACCGCTGTAATCATCATCCTGTTCATCTGTCGGCTTATGTTGCATACCTTGGAACTCTTTTTTGGCAAACATGTAAAGAGCCTAATGATAAACAGCATTTAGTTTTGGTGCTATGGCTTTGTTGTTTTAGATGTGCAATTTAGGGCGATGTTACAGACTACAGGAAGATTTTTAATAAAAAAGGCAACCATTAAGGTTGCCTTAGTCATTGATAAACACTTTAGGGCAACCACAAGGGTTGCCCCTACTTAGGCTTCGCCATCCATGACTTTAGGTTTTTGCTCTAGTTCATGCTGATGTTTTGCTGCTTCATCATGAATTTCTTTGGCAGTACGCTTTTCGGACAAACGGCGATCAACTAACCATTTAAAAAACGTTGGCACAAAGAAAATGGCTAAGAAAGTTGCCGCCATCATACCACCCATGACCCCTGTACCCACCGATTGACGTGCGCCCGCTCCTGCTCCATGACTAATGGCTAATGGTAATACCCCTAAAATAAAGGCTAAAGAAGTCATTAAAATTGGGCGAAAACGTAAACGTGCGGCTTCTACGGCTGAGGCGGCAGTTGATAAACCTTCGTCTTTTTTGAGAATGGCATATTCAACAATCAGAATGGCGTTTTTTGCCGCTAAGCCCAACAAGGTCACTAAACCAATTTGAAAATAAACGTCATTGGTAAAACCACGTCCCCAAACTGCCGCTAAAGCACCAAAGATACCAAACGGTAAGGCTAATAATACCGCAATCGGTAATGACCATTGACCATATAACGCCGCCAAAATCAAAAACACCATCACTGCACCTAATACGAGGGCAATGGTTGAGGCATTACTGACTTGTTTTTCTTGGTAAGAAGCACCACCCCAGTCATAGCTAAAATCACTGGGTAAGACTTTATTGGCCACCGCTTCGACTTCGGCAATTGCTTGACCAGAACTAACACCCATTGCCCCTTGACCAAATAATTTCACCGCAGGCAAATTATTAAAACGGTCTAGCGTATCTGGCCCTGCACTGTAATTAACTGTGACTAAAGCAGATAATGGAATCATTTCGCCCTTGTCAGAGCGCACCCACACTTGGCCAATATCATCAGGTTTTGCCCGATAACTGGGTTCGGCACTCATTAATACCTGCCATGTACGACCATATTTATTAAAGTCGTTGACATAATAAGCGCCTAAGGTTGCGGCCAAAGTGCCATAGACATTATTCAAATCTACACCCATGGCATGTGCTTTTTCACGATCAACATCAACACGCAACTGTGGGCTATTTGCACGCCATAAGGTTTGTACACCGCCTAAGTTTTTGTTTTGATTCGCAGCCGCCATAAATTGTCCCATGACTTCTGCTAATTTAGCCGCACCACCCTCGCCACGATTTTGAATATAAAACTCAAAACCACCTGCTTGGCCTAAACCCATGATAGGTGGTGGATTAAAGGCTAAAACAAGTGCTTCTTTGATGTGTGCGGTTTTCATAAACAGCTCACCGACTAATTGTTGGGTGCTGACTTGACGTTCATCCCAATGTTTTTGGGTAACAAAAATCGTTGCTGCATTATTGCGGAAACCGCCACCCAAAAAATCAAAACCTGTAAAAGCAACCACATCTTGATTGGCTGGATTACTTTTCATAATTTGTAGGACTTCTTGGACAACTTTATCGGTACGCTGTAAGGTTGCACCATCAGGCAAAATCACCGCACTGATGTAATAACCTTGGTCTTCGTCTGGCACTAAGCTCGTCGGGGTGATTTTCCATAAACCCACTGTCACCGCCACCATGCCTATAAATAATAAAGCAGCAATCGCACCACGACGAATCATCCATGTGACACCACCCACATAGTGATGAGTGATTCGTTCAAAAACCCGATTAAATGCTTGAAATACGCCACCTACAGTTTTGTGTTCACGCTTTAAAATCATGACACACAAAGAGGGAGTTAAGGTTAAGGCGACAATCCCTGAAATGACGACAGCAATAGAAATAGTTACTGCAAACTGGCGATATAACTCACCTGTTAAGCCTCCTAAAAAAGCAATTGGCACAAATACCGCACATAATACTAAGACAATGGCGATAATTGGACTGGTCACTTCATGCATGGCTTTGACTGCCGCATCGTAGGCTGATAAATGCTCTTCGTGCATAATCCGCTCAACGTTTTCGAGCACCACAATCGCGTCATCAACGACAATACCAATCGCCAACACCATACCAAATAAGGTTAAGGTGTTAATCGAATAGCCCAATAAATAAAGCCCTGCAAACGTACCAATTAATGACACAGGCACAGCTAAGGTTGGAATTAAAGTAGCACGCCAATTTTGTAAAAAAACAAAAACCACTAAAAACACTAAGACCATCGCTTCGCCAAGGGTTTTTAATACTTCACGAATCGACACTTCTACAAAACGAGTGGTGTCATAGGGAATAGAGTAACTTAATCCTTGTGGGAAACGTGTTGATAATTGCGCTAAGGTTTGTTTGACGTTATCACCCACTTCTAAAGCATTAGCACTAGGTTGTAAAAAGATACCGACTAAAGTGGCTGGTTTGCCGTTGATTCGACCAACAAAGTCATAATCTTTGGCTCCCAATTCGACACGCGCCACATCTTTTAAACGTAGGGCTGAGCCGTCACTGTTGGTACGCAATAAAATATTTTCAAATTCGCTCGCTTCGGATAAACGACCTTTGGTGGTAATGGTATAAACCAATTCTTGGCCTTGATTGGTTGGCTGTTGACCAATTTTACCAGCAGCAAACTGGCCATTTTGCTCATTAATCGCGGCGACAATTTCTTGAGTGGTCAGTTTTAATTGGGCTAAACGATCAGGTTTGAGCCAAATACGCATGGCGTAATCTTTAGCACCAAAAATTTGCACATTGGTTGTGCCTTTCACTCGTTTAAGCGCATCTAAAACGTTTAGCGTGACATAGTTACTGGTGTACATGTCATCATAACGGCCATCAGGCGAATAAAAGGCTACCACTTGCAAAAAGCTTGACGAACCTTTGGTCACCGTTACCCCTTGGCGACGCACTTCTTGCGGTAAACGCGCTTCTGCTTGTTTTACTAAATTATTAACGTTTTGGGCAGCTTGATCAGGGTTAGTACCAATTTCAAAGGTGATACTAATTGTCGTCACCCCTTGTGATGTAGATGTTGAACTCATGTACAACATATCATCTACGCCATTAATTTGATTTTCTAAGGGCGCTGCAACGGTTTGTTCTACGACTTCTGCGGATGCACCTGGGTAAACAGCCGTGACTTGAATAACAGGTGGAGCGATTTCGGGATATTGGGCGATTGGCAGATTGCGCATGGCAGCCAAACCAGCCAACATAATAAAGATCGATAACACCATCGCAAAGACGGGTCGATTAATAAAAAAACGTGCTAACACGGTTTATTCTCCTGCGGCTTCAACAGGTTTTACCACAGTACCTGGCATGGCTTTAAATAAACCATCAACCAAGACTCGCTCACCTGTTTGTAAACCACTATCAATCACCCAAGCTTGAGTTTTGCCCACCGTTGCCCACTCCCCAACCTTGACAGGACGTGGTTCAATTTTGTTTTCCTTATTAACAATCATCACCATTTTGCCCATTGGCCCTTCAATCACTGCACGTTGAGGAACAGTCAGCGCATTTAAACGTTGGCCACCTTCTAACACAATTCGGGCAAATTGGCCTGCACGTAGTTGCTGTTGTGGGTTAGTAAACTCCGCACGAGTTTCGGTAGTGCCTGTACTGGGATTAACCCCGACATCACTAAAGGTCACTTGGCCTGTATTGGCATAAACACTGCCATCCGCTAATTTGAGCTTGGCTTGATATTGATTATGTTGTGGTGCTTGATATAAACCTGCGGCCGTTAAACTATTAATTTTTTGTTGCTGAATATCAGGTAAGCCAAAATAGACATAAATGGGATTTACTTGGCTGATCGTGGTTAACAAAATATCTGAGCCACTGATGTATGTGCCTTCATTTTTTTGGGTACGTCCCACTAAACCTGAAACGGGGGCAGTAATTTGGGTATAGCTAACATTTAAACGCGCTTGTTTAATTTGGGCTTGAGCTGTTTTTACCTCTGCTTGTGCTATTTGCACAGCAGAAATGGCATCGTCATAATCTTTTTGGGCAACTACTTTTTGTTCAAACAAAGGCTTAACACGGGTTAAATTACGCTCAGCTTGTGCCAAACGTGCTTGTGCGCTGCTTAATTGCGCTTCTAAAGTCGCTAAAGCGGCCTCGTAAGGAGCAGCATCTAAAGAAAACAAGGCTTGCCCAGCTTGAACGGCCTGACCTTCTTGAAAGTGCCGTTTTAATAAAATACCTGATACACGCGCCCGAATTTCACTGTCTTTTGACGCCGCCACTTGCGCACTATATTCAAATAAAACAGGTACATTTTGAGCTTTTACGGTCACGACCGCGACTTCGGGTGGTGGCATTTGAGGCATACCCGCAGGTGCTGCACCTTGAGGAGCTTTGTTGCAAGCAACAAGTACCATGCTAATACTTAATAAGCTTAATTGCAGAACAGTTTGATGTGATAAAGATAAACGCATAACAACCCCTCTTAAAATTTCAATAGCAGCCATGCAAAGAAAAAACAATAACCGAGCAATGTACTTGGTTTTATGACAAAGAGCTATACAAGAAAAGTGCATATAGTGTTGCAAGATTTGCAATAATAAATCTTTTTAATAACTTCCAAGCAAATCTACTAACTCATCCAATAACTTTAAATTAGGCTGCCAATGGTAAATACCTTCTGTACCATGAACATTCATGCCACGTAAAAACAAATAAAATACACCACCAAAATGACGTTCAGGTTGATAGTCACGTAATTGACTACTCAGCCAACGATGTAAGGCTAATGAATAAATGGCGGCTTGTAGGTTATAGCCATGACTAAACATAGCTTCGTGTAATTTATCGCCTTGATAGTCATCAAGCTGATGGCCTAAATGATTACTTTTATAGTCGGCAATAAAATATTGCCCTTGATGCTGAAACACGAGGTCGATAGAGCCTTTTAAAAAGCCGGTAATGGTTTGATAGGGCAACTCCCCCACTGCAATACCATATTTTTGCAAACAACGTATTAACGCTGTGGTTTGAAATTGATTTAACGGTAAATGAAAGTCTAGTTCGCGTAAGGTATGTTCGTGGCTAAGTTGACTTAAGCGCAAATTGGGCATTAAGCGTGCTTGCATCACCTCATTTAACCAATGCACCACATCATCTTGCCATGAAGCAATAATGCCATGTGCTTTTAATTGCCGCTCGATATTTTCCTGCCAGTCAGCAACAGGCTTGGTAAAATCGGCATGTTCAAAAATTTTATGCAAACAATTACCAACACTGGTTGCTAAGACTTTTTTACCTGCAAAGTTGAAGCGTGCTAACTGCACTTCTTGATCTTCATACTCTAGAACAATTTCTTTGCCTTCATCATCTTTGATTTCTAAAACTTCATAATCGGTTTGTAAGGCTTTTGCGCCTTGTTGCAAACTACTAAAACTGGTTAAACGATAGCCCCATGCCACTTTCGGCGCACTCGGCACGGTCATTGGTGTATTAGCTTGATTGTTAATTTTGAGCATAGGTAATTCAACAGGCTCTGCCGCTTGTAAGGCGATTAATTGTGGTGCTTGTTGTTGTAATTTTTGTAGGCTAGTTAGCCCTTCCACCAGCCAATGACCTAAAGGCGAGTTTTTTACCGAATCTTTGCTTTCATAAGGACACCAATGAATATAACAACGTTGTGCCGCGCGAGTGAGAGCCACATAACCCAAGCGTAACTCTTCGCTTAAGGTTTCATTGCGTAAGGCTTGTTGGGCTTGTTCGTCTAATTCAGGATTAAGATTAAAAATAGCTTCATCATCTTGATGATAAAACGGGGTATTGCGTGTGGGATCAGGTGGGTTCCACAAGGTTGGCACAAACACAATCGGATATTCCAAGCCTTTAGATTGGTGGATGGTGATAATCCGAATTAAGTTTTCATCACTTTCTAAACGTAATTCACCATTAACGCTATTTTTTGGCTCTAGCCGTTGCTGTAAAAACCAGTCACTTAATTGGCGCATGCCTGCCCGTTGACGATACTCTTCATGCAATAAATCAGCTAAATGCAAAAAGTTGGTTAAAATGCGTTCTCCTTGCGGCAGCTGCGCCAAACGTGCAATTGCACCTTCTTGCTGCAAAAATTCTCGCCACGCCACAATAAAGCCTTTTTGTTGCCATAATTTATGATAATTCTGAAAACGAATTAAATGTTGTGTCCATAATTTGGCATTAGCTTGCCATGTGACTAAATCGGCCAACGTTGCCCCACATAACCGTGAAGCTAACACGGCACGTACTTTGCCTTCGTTGTGTGGCTCGGCAAAAGCAGCCAACACCCGTGACATATCTTCGGCTTCTTCACTTTCAAACACGGTTTTATTGGACTGAAGCGCGGCTTTAATACCCGATTTTGCTAATTCAGCCTGACACAAACTGCCTTCAAAATGGCTACGAACCAAAATCACCATATCTTTGGCTTCAACCGCACGTTCACCCAACAACACCTGTCCGTCGGCTGCGCCTGTTAATAAACGAATAATTTCCGCCACGGTACTATTAATTGCCCAATCGCGGGCTTGCTCTTTGACAGTGATTTTTTCGATTGGCCAATAGATAAATCGTAACGGCTGATAATTGGCTTGGGAGCTTTCGCGGTTGTCAATTAACGGACTATGCGCTCGTTGCCCAACATCAACAGGATGATAAACAATTTTTTCTTGTTTAAAGGCATCAGGCTGCTGGTGAAAAAAGGTATTTAAGGCATGAATCAAAGGCGCAACTGAGCGTTGGTTTTGATTAAGATGATGACGTTGTTGCTCAGCTACTTGCTGATAGGCTTTTAAATAGGTGTAAACATCTGCCCCACGAAAACGATAAATCGCTTGCTTAGGGTCGCCCACCAAAAACAAGGCACAATTTTGTTTGCGCGCCTCGGCTTGCAAATACATATGTTGCAAAATTTGATATTGATAGTTATCAGTGTCCTGAAATTCATCAACCAAGGCTACAGGGTATTTTTGCCGTAAAGCTTGGGCAAGCACCTGACCTGTATCGGCATGGGTTAAGGCTTTGGCTAAACCTTTAATTTGCATATCAAAACTTTGCGCTTGTTTGGCATGTAAACGTTCTAATAAAGCTTTACCACTATGAGTTAATAAATCACATTTAAAGGCGATAGCTTGTAGTTGCAGTTGTTTGTCGGTTTTTGCTAATAATTCGGCTAAATGCTGGCAGCCATCAAAAAAACGATGCTGTGGAAATTCTGGGTTGTTTTTTTTCACTGCTTCTTGCAGGGTACTATAACTAAGCTTGTGGATGGCCGTTTGGGCATCATCATTCGCCAATAATTCCATTAAACCCGCGTTCATGGCCAACTCTAGTGCGCTCAGCCATCTAGCAACCGTATCTCCTTTATATTTATTACCATTTAACGTGTGTTTGTGTTGATAAAAAAGCTGAATAATGTCCTGAGCTTGTTTTTGCCAGAGCTGTTGTAATTTATTAAAAAATTGTTCTGTTTGTTGGTACAGTTGACCATTAAATAAAAAGCTGGGTTTAAGGACACGTGCTTGACCTTGATGCAAAATGCCCGAGACAAAGGCATATAAGCTGCTTAAAGAAAACTCTTCTTTGCTTAAAAAATAATTGACTAATAATGGTTCGGCTTGTCGCCATTGTTGCCGACAATAATCTTGAATAATGTCATGTAAAATGGGCGCGGTATCACTAATTAACGTGGTTTCAAAGGGCATACCGCTGGCTAAAGCCTGCTCAACCAATTCACCTTGGCAAAAACCATTAATGGTGGTGATGGTGGCTTCATCAAAGTTAACAATGGCGTTATGTAAGCGGTCGATACCCAGTTGTTTACCACCATTTTTTTGCAACCAGCCATACAAATAATCACCAACGACCTCTTCAGGATTTGGCTGTTCTTGTTCTAAGGTATATTTAACTTCTAATAAACGTTTTCTAATACGGTCGCGCAACTCTGCCGCCGCCGCTTTGGTAAAGGTGATGGCTAAAATATGTTTGACTTCGAGCTGTTTTTGCACAATTAACCGCGCAAATAATGCCGACAATGTCCACGTTTTACCTGTTCCTGCAGAGGCTTCAATTAATTGCACCCCATATAAAGGACAATTTAAGGCAGGAATTTGTTTAGTCATGTTAATTGCGCCAACTCAGACTAGCGAGGCAGTGATGCAACAGGCAAAAATAAGGTTAATGCTTGTTGTGGGAATGATTGAAAACCAAGCTTTTGATAAAAAGAAGCTGCTTTATCATCTTTAGCATGTACCAAAATATAGGCTGTTCCTGTCAGTGTGGATATGTCGATAATTTTCTTAAAAGCATGGCGTAATAAAGCTTGCCCTAACCCTTTACCTTGATAATTTATATCCACCGCAAAACGACCAATAATCACACAAGGAATGGGATAACGAGGTAATCGTTTTTGTTCTGTTATTGGTAAATCATCACGCAATGTACTACCGTTAGCTAAACTATAAAAGCCAATTACTTGCTTTGTAGGATTATAAGCGACATAGGTTTGGCTTAAAAAACGACCTTGTTGCTGTAAAGCATATTGCTTAATAAATGTATTAAGATCAACTTGTCCACAATCAAAACGATCACGTTGATATTGTCGGCTGAGTACATCAATATCAAACATTAGATATTTTCTCCACGCATAAAATCAAGCATTGTTTTGGTGGGTGGTGCAGGGTTTTCTAAAGCTTTCTCTAGTGCTGCCCAATCTTCACGGCCTAAGCTAATTTGTTGTTGTTCTAAAACCGCTTTACGAGCAGCTTGGTAGGCATGTTCTAAGACAAAGGCACTCACGCTCACGCCAGATAAAGCGGCGGCTTGCTCTATTGTTTGTTTAGCTTCAAGTGAGGCTCGTAAATGTATACGTTCTACAGCGGCTGTATTTTGCATGATAAGCTCCCCCAAAAATGTACACCGATATAGCGTACATTATAGGCTTATAATTAATTATTAACAATTCGAGAGCATTCTATAGCGTCCATATCCTGCGCCAAGGTTCGCCAATTTAATGCCTTGCTATGATTAAAAATCGGCTGATATAACGCTAAAGCTTGCTCAATAAACTCCGAAGGCAACTTTTCACGTTCGGTTTCGGGTAACACTTGTCGCCAATACACATCGTCTACAATTTGCTCTGTCCATTTTTTGAGGGCAGCTTTGGCGGCATCATCTGCTTGTCTGCCATTTAACTTGGTCATATAACTAAAAGCGGCTTCGACACTTAACAATAACGGTTGTTGTAGCCCTTGTTGCCAATAGCGGTAATAAACTTGCACATAATGTTCGGCTTGTAGGCGTGGAATCGGCTCAAAACCATAAGCTTGGTCTAAGAAAAGCCAATAAGTCGGCTTATTCGCGCCTGCTAATTGCCATAATAAATGATGCAACCACGCATTTAATAAATGTTTATCTCGGCATTTAGAGACAATATATTCCAACTGATACGGTAAATCGACAGGGGCAAGATGCGCGCTTAATTGCCATGAATGCTGATTATCATCCAATAAAGTAAATAAATAGTGCTGCTTTTGATAATCCAATTGATAGCGTTGAATCGCTTGTTTCAGTTGTTGTAAATCTTGTGCACTTTGTTGGCAATACACTTCACCAATCACCCCAACAGGCAATTGGCCACTGGCACGAAATCGCGCCAAAGGTAATTGTTGTTCATGCACTAATTGGCTGCGTAATTGCCACTTCGCCAAATTATCAAGACGTAAGGGTTCTTCGTCTCGATGTTGGTCTTCTAAAGTTTGAATATGTAGTTTGGCTTGTTGACTTAAAAAATATTTAGCGGGATGTTGGTAAAAACGATATAGGCTGACAAGGCTCACTTGTTTTAAAGTTTCATCCAAAGGCAATGGCGTATTGACAAAACACGAAGGCACAACACTGGTGGTTAACACTGCTTGTGCCGCAGGCAACCATTCTTGGGCAAAACTAATGGGCAACTTTTTATCACTCAGCGCACCAAAATAACTCGGACTAAACGCTTGTAAACGATGAAAATAGCAACAATGTTGTTCGACCTCAGCTTTGCCGCCAATCACTCGTCGACTTAAATAATCTAACAATTGGCTAATTAATGATGACGGCGGGTAATGCGTGGCACTGTGATGACTAAAACCATTATAAAACAATAACAAATGTTCTTCGGCAGTCATTAAGTTTTCTAAAAACATCGCTTTGTCATCATCACGCCGTGAACGGTCACCTGCTCTTGGTTGGTCATCTTGGCTTAACAAGTCAAATTCATTATTTTGTTCCCGACGCGGAAAGGCGGTGTCCTCTAAGCCCAACATGGCGATGACTTTATAGGGCAATAAACGTAATGAGCCTAAACGGCTAAAATGCACGACGCCACCTGGTACAGCACCCGGCGCAGAAGCCGCAACACGTTGTTGTAAATCAGATAATAATAAACTTAAAGGTATGGGTTCATTGATGGGTGAAATGGTTAAAGTTTCTTGCAGCTCTTCAATAGCTTTGGTTAAGCTTTCCCATGCTCTCGAACCAACCTGAGCAACAAAAAACTTTAACAAGTCTGCCTGAAGTTGTGCCAAACCTTGTAAGGCGTGCTGACGTTGTTGCCATGCGTAGCGGCGTTCGGCAATATCACTCACCGCTTGGCACAAAACCCCAATCAAGGCAAAATCACTCGCCTCAATATCAGCAACAGGTTGAATGCCTGCATACAGCTCTTGATAGTCACTGGGTAAGGCTGTTGCTAATAATAAGCGCTCTAAACCAAATAAAAAGGTATGCACATCATCCGTATCAGTATTATCACCTGTCATTTGTGCACGATGCAGACCATCCAAACCACGATACACGGCTGCTTTTTCTAATAAGCTGACGCAACGTTCGATGTCTTCTGCCACTAAATCATAATAACTCAACACAGGCGCTAAACTCAGCCAATCAATAAACGTTGATAAAGCAAAACGCTCTTGGCTTAGGCTGTATAAACTTTCAAACGCCCGCCACAAGCTATTTTCGGCAACACTAGCCACCCCAGTTAACTGCCAAGGAATATAACGATCTTTGCTGACTGTGCCAAACACCGCTTCAATTGCGCCACTGGCACTGGCAATATCGGGCAACATCACCACCACATCTTGTGGTTTTAAGTTGGGTTCTTTGGCAAATAAATGTAATAAGGTATCGTGTAAGACTTCTAATTGTCGGGTAAGACTATGACAACCATGAATTTGAATTGATTTATCGTCTTCAGCAATTGTCCATGTGGCCTCTTCAATATGCTCTAAACGATGAATACTGTCTTGTAGACGTGACAACAGATGTTTAACTGGAATTTCAGGAAAAACATCAATCCATTCATTATCTTGCTCACCACCCGACAATTGCGACAATAATCTAAAGGTATCACGATGTTGTTTGCCCCATGCCGTTAACAACGGATGTCCCTTATCATATAAAGCCATTCGTGTCGGTTGTTTAACCTGCATTTTAGCTAGCCATTTTTCGTCAACACTGTCGGCCCAATATTGACCACTGGGGTTAAAGTGATAAAAATGAATATCAATAAACAGACTTAACACCCGAAAAAATTCTAGTTCGTGTGGTGGCAAACGTACTGTGGTAAAAATTGCCAAGCGTTGTGGCAAGCGTTTTAACAAATGCGGATGATTTTTTAACTGCCAATAAAACTGTTTAATTAAATAACCTTGTTGATGATGTTCTTCGGCAAATAATTGTTGCCATAAGGCTGCTTGCCATTCTTGATGACGAAAAGGTTTATCAACTAATTGCCCTTGTCGCCACAAAGCCAACCAATCACGTCGATAGGTACGATAATAACCAAATACTTCAGCAATGCGCCCTGCTAATTGCCAACGCCCTACAAGCGGTTGAGGATTACGCTCTAAATAACGATGTAAGACTTGATAAATGTCATCATTAGGCAAATTTTCTAGGGCAGTAAATAATCGCCAGTGCATCGCTTGCGGACTAAGAATTGGCGATTTTGGTGTTTCGGGGACAATCTTGCCAAAACACTCCCACATAAAACTGGCAGGAAACTCCATATTGACATTAACACAAACGCCAAACACTCGCGCCCATTCGTAGGTTAACCAACGACCAATGCCCAACGATGGCACTAACACTGTGAGTGCTTGAAAGGGGTTGTCTTGTTTGCGCCCCAAAAACTGGGCAAGTTGCATAAACAGGTTGTCGAGGTGGTGGCTTTGATAAATGCTGAGCATGGTATTTCTCTTAAAGCACTAATAAAGTATCAACTTCTTGCATAAGACGTGCTGTTTCTATTAAGGCTTTAATCATTTTTCGGTAATGTTGAATATCGGCGGTGCTAAGTTGGCGACCTGTTCTGTCTTTGAGCCATTTTTGAGCAGGTTGATAACCACCAATATAAAACTCCCATGCGATGAGTGGTATATTGTCAAAATACTGTTGCTCGTTGATATAAATACGGCCTACGGTTGATGAATCTGCTAATAGTTGCCAATCTTTTTGCACGATTTTACGAGTGATTTTGTTATCACCTGCTTGTGGATACGTGACAGGGCTTTGTTTGAGGCTGTCGCTTTGTAGTAAGTGCAGTTGGCGAATTTGACTACCAATATTCACTAATGACCAAAAACTGTTGACATTTTGAGGATATGGCACACGCGGAAAGTCAGTTTTTAAAAACTCTTTGTAGGTGTTGCGATAGTTGGGGGAATGTAATACCGCATAAATATAATCTAAGACATCTATAGGGGCAAATGTACCTGTGGTGCTTTGTTTTTCGGGCGTAAAGGTAAGTTTAAGCTTTTTGGCGAAAGTTTTAATAATTTCAGCGTTAAAGTTGGGTTGACGCTCACCTGTGGAGAGTAAGTCTTGAGCGGTTGGGTAGATATACAAGGGAGCAATAGTATTATTTTCTTTGAGTGAAACACTGTGATTAGTAATGATGTTTTGCACTATAAAAACATCGGTAAATGGCCGTTGTTGTTCAATTTGACGATTAAAACACAAGCCTAAATTGTCTATTTTAATAAAATTATGCATCACATCACTACGATGACGGTCAATCAAATTTTTATCAAAATAAATCCAACGTTTGTCAAAAGGACGATACTCAATAGATGACAACATAGACTCATCAAATTTGGCTTTTTTTCTCACAATACCTATCTTCCATGTTGGGCTATCAGATACTGTGTATTGATTTATAATATGACTATCAAAAATTTCAGGATTATAAAAG
>NZ_CALETI010000007.1 GCF_937920075.1 uncultured Agitococcus sp. | reverse complement strand
CTGCCGTTAAACAACATCCATATTAAACAATCGTTTTTAAATTCCTCTGTCAGTGGTTGAGTAGGTTGCAAAAATTGGTCACGGTCGTTAAGCCATGTGGGTTTGATTAAACGGCGGACAGAAAAGACTATGGCGGCTTGCCAAAGGTTTTTATCAGTCACAAAAAAGCCGCCAGCACTACAATAACCTGATGATAATAACGCTGTTAGGTTTGCGTGTTGTATATCTCCTCCGGGGCAAATCATGCTCGCTATTGCACCATCTGCCCATTTTGTTCCCCTGACATCTTTGGTACTGGTGGTTGGCGTAATCGCATTTTTTAGCGGAATCGCATCAATATTATTAGCTCTAGTACGAGTAATCCATTCACCTAATAATTGCTCATTTGGCAAGTTATAAAAACTTTTTTCACCGATTGCGTGGATATTTTTATCTAAAACTTCAACTGTAATTTCCGTGATTGGCATTTTCTTTTTAGCCGCTTTTTGGCTTTCCCATACCAAAAAACCAATCGGAAAACTGCCTTTCAAACCATCAAACACTTTACTTGGCACAATAAAACCATCTAAATACTTGGCATTCCATACTTGACGAAATGGCTCAAAATTAGGGGCATTTACATATTTTAATTTACTAAAAATAGCTACTGTGGCACTGGGAATTTCTTTAGCAATCCTAATTAAAAATTGAATGAATAATTCACGAGTGGCATAACCATAATCGCCCATACTTGCAGCCACTTTGGTTTTAGATACGCCTTTTTTATTTTCTGCACCCATATTATCAGTAGTATTGTCAGAGTTAGCCGCCTCCGCATATGGCGGATTTATCAACACCAATATTTTTTTGCCCTCTTTAATGGCTTGTTGCAAGGCAATAGGCACTTTTTTGGTAAGTGAATAATCAATTTTGCCATCATCCGTAATATCATCATTCAAATAATCATACTGAAAACGTGTCGCTGCCACACAAATTTTACTGGCTCTCATCACATCAATATCCGCTTGGTCGAGCGTACTCATAAACACATTACGCGGATTGCTGTGTTTAACCTCCAAATTGCCCACCCCACAACACATATCCCAGACAATATAATTTTTTTGTCAATTATTACCCAAAGTCTCGGCTAACAAATCATAAGCCTTATCTACCACCGCTAAAGGCGTGTAATACGCGCCCTTAAAACTACGCTCTTCTAAAGGAATTAAAGTGTCTCTGCGCTCTAACAAATAATTACGATATTCTTCTTTTGGCGGACGGTGATAAATTGCCCAAAATCGGCGATAGCCCTCTTTATTACCTAACTCATATATTTTGCCATTAAGCATAAATGCAGGTTTATCATCCATAAATACCAGTTTAGCAGGTAGGTCTTTATGGGTACTAATTTTGCCATCATTCATAATATCGGCAAAAAACAGTAAGGCATAATCGGTTTCGGCCACGCCGTTAATTTCTTTACCAATCAAATTAACCCATTTATCAAATACTTGTTTTAAGTTATCGGGCGTAATTTGCGTGCGAATAATATCGCCCGATTTTATGGCAGCTTTAACGGTGGATATAAATTCTTCTTCATGCGTTGCCAATTTAAATGAGACAAAGTATGTTCCAATATAAGCAGAAACCGCTTCTAACGCCTCTCGGGTATATTGGCTGGCAGACTTTCCCCATTTAATGGTTTTCTTTTCTAAAAAGGGAATCACATCACTGCTTTTCATAATCGCAGCTTTTTCGGTATCAATCACCGCAAGAAATGGTGGAACAGCTTCGCCTTTATTGAGTGATTGTTGTACATAATGCAACAATTGCGTAAACATCGCATAACTGCTGTGTTTTCCTGTATCTTTGGCCTCAAACCAAATTTCTTTGGTTTGAATATCTATCAACCCTTTAGTAAAACTCTTTAATCCTAAAGCTTTAATATAAATATCTTTTACATCTTCTTCGCTTTGTGCTTTTTTAAGTGCTTCATATAATTTCATAAATACTCCGTTATATCTTTTAAATCAATGCGTTAAACACGCGCCAAAATTATTCTTACACCATATTTAGGAATTACAGTATCAGCCGTCATCAACTCTAAACCTTCGGCTTGTGCTTGAGCAATTAACATTCTATCAAAAGGGTCTTGATGAATCGGTGGTAACATGGCCGCCTGTTGAGCATGGAATAAGTCCATATTTAGGGCAATAAAACCATCTTCTAACACTAAAGCTTGTAAATCACCCTCAATTTGCAAATTTCCCTTTTGCCGTTTAATCGCAATTTCCCATACGGTTGCTGCACTAATAAACACTTGATTGCGAGCATCATTAATCAGTGCTTTTGCTTGTTTACCTAACGCTGGATTATCATCAAGCCACCACAACCATACACAACTATCAAGCAAAATTCGTCTCATAGCTGACTGCCATAAAAACTATCAATAATGTCATTTGATGTTGAATCAAAATCATCAGGTATGACTATTTTACCTTTTAAACGTCCTGCCTGACGGATTGGCTGTGCTTGAACATGAGGCAATAATTCAACACATGGTTTTCCTGCTTTAGCAATTATCACTTTATCGCCTGCTAACACACGTTCAGACAAGTATGACAACTGACTTTTTGCCTCGTGCATATTGACTTGAATAATAGACATGATTTTTACCTAGCTAAGCTCGACTAAGTCTAGTTAAGGAAAAGATAAATGGCAAGTGAATCACATCCATTTAATTAGCTACGAATGCTGAGTCAACATCCGCAAGCCTTCTAGCCCTCCCATCGCCAAACTCACGCCTTTGTTATGCGGAATACGCGCATCGGTGGGGTTGATACGAATCAATCGAGACGTAAAT
>NZ_CALETI010000006.1 GCF_937920075.1 uncultured Agitococcus sp. | reverse complement strand
ATTTTCCATGTAAATGTATTGTCTTTTTGATTAATTAATACTAAGCCATCATATTGCTGTTGTTGTAATAAAGTTTTTAATGGCTGAGAGTTGGTTTTGTAACTCGTAATAGCAATATTAAGTAGCGTAATGTCGTTTGCTGAAAGTTTATTGCTTAAGAGTAATCCACGTTGATTGGCTTCATTGTTAATGGCATCTTTAAGTTGATAACTTTGTAATTGGCCATTTGCAGAATATACAATCCACAAGCGAGCACCAGCCCATGCTTGAAAATGACTATTTTCTAGAAGTTGATTTAAGTCAGGGATAGTCTGATTGTCTTGTAAAGCTTGTTGTACGATGTTTTGTTCAAAAATTAAACTCGTACCCGTCAGATTAAGTAAATCATCTACCCAGTTAGCTGCATAAGTTTGAGCGGAGCTGATAAGCATAGAACTTAGTACTAAATGACGAAAAAACTTCATTTATGACATCCTGATAAGACAAACTTGCGTACCATACGCAACTTGACGTGGAATTTCTAGGCTTTATTGCTGTTAATAGTGGAGCAAAGCACGATAAAACGCTAAAATGCGCCCCCAAATTTCCTTTTTATTTATTTTTGTGGAAAGAAATCACCATGAGCAATACACAAACTTCGTTAAGCTACAAAGATGCAGGCGTTGATATTGATGCAGGCGATCATTTAGTTGAACGTATTAAAGGTGTCGCTAAAAAAACGACACGTCCTGAAGTATTGGGTGGTTTAGGTGGTTTTGGTGCTTTATGTGAAATTCCAGCAGGCTACAAACAACCTGTTTTAGTCTCTGGCACAGATGGTGTGGGTACTAAATTAAAACTCGCTTTACAGTTAAAGCGTCACGAAAGCATTGGTATTGATTTAGTGGCGATGTGTGTTAATGACTTAGTGGTGTGTGGTGCAGAGCCATTATTCTTTTTAGATTATTATGCAACAGGCCATTTATCAGTTGATACAGCTGCAACGGTAATTACAGGTATTGGTGAAGGTTGTTTACAAGCAGGTTGTGCTTTAGTTGGTGGCGAAACAGCCGAAATGCCAGGTATGTATGAAGGTGAAGATTACGACTTAGCAGGTTTTTGTGTGGGTGTTGTCGAAAAATCACAAATTATTGACGGCTCTAAAGTCAAAGCAGGTGATGTATTAATTGGTATTGCTTCGAGTGGTGTGCATTCGAATGGCTATTCTTTAGTTCGTAAAGTGATTGAGGTTGCTCAAGCCGATTTAAACCAACCATTAGACGGCAAAACCTTAGCCGATGTGGTGATGGCACCCACCCGTATTTATGTGAAGTCGATGTTGTCTTTAATTAAAGCTGTACCAGTACATGCGATTGCTCATATTACGGGTGGCGGTTTGCCAGGTAATTTACCACGTGTGTTGCCAGAAGGTGCTGATGCGGTGATTGATGAGAAATCTTGGCAATGGCCAGCCATTTTCCAATGGTTACAACAGCAAGGCAATGTTGAACGTTTTGAAATGTATCGTACCTTTAACTGTGGTGTGGGCATGGTTGTGGTTGTGCCTGCTGATAAAGCTGACGAAGCCATTGCTCATTTACAAGCCAATGGTGAACAAGCATGGCGTTTAGGTCAAATTCAGCCATCAACTCATGCTGAGCCTACCGTTGTTTTTGCTTAATGGTAAATGACGTTTAGGGGGCAGGCCTTGTGCCTGCCTTTTTATTTTAATAAACCCTCTCTCTAGCTCTTTCCCACAGGGAGAGAGAACCTTCTCGCCCTGTGAGAGAAGGTTGGGGTGAGGGTGTATGATTAAAAAGTTTGCTTACATGAAAATTGTTGTTTTAATTTCTGGCTCAGGTAGTAATTTGCAAGCAATTATGGATGCTTGTCAGTCAGGATATATTGCAGGGCAAGTGGTTGGCGTATTGTCTAATAAAGCAGATGCTTATGGCTTGGTACGCGCCCAACAAGCAGGGATTACGACCGCAGTTATCAATCATAAACAGTTTGCTACACGCCAAGATTTTGATTTGGCCATGCAAAAAATCATTGATGTATGGCAACCTGATGTGGTGGTATTGGCAGGTTTTATGCGTATTTTAACGCCTGCTTTTGTTCAGCATTTTGAAGGTAAATTAATTAATATTCATCCCTCATTATTGCCTTTATATAAAGGTTTACATACCCACCAACGGGTGTTGGCAACAGGTGATAAACTTCATGGTTGTTCCGTTCACTTTGTTAATGCCGAGTTAGATGGTGGGGCGGTGATTGCCCAAGCGGTGTTAACGGTGGCGGCTAACGAAGCCGAACAATCTTTAATACAAAGAGTACATAAATTAGAACATATTATTTATCCTCTCGTGCTAAATTGGCTTAGTTATGGCCGTTTGAGTTATCAACAAGGTTTGCCTGTGTTAGATGGTCAAACCTTGTCTACACCAATGAAGTTGTTATTTGATTAAAGTTCTGCCTCTCTCTGTAGGAGAGGGTTTGGTTGAGGGGTAAATATGCGTTTTTTGTTGTTAATCACGAGTTTAAGTCTTGGTGTAAAAACCTTTGCCTTTGATTTGCAACCTTATACAGCAACGTATCAATTTAATTTAAATCAACAAATTACTGGCACAGCTACACGCACCTTAAGCAAACAAGAAAACAATCATTACCGTTATCAATTTAATGCAACAGCCGCTATTGCCAATGCTAATGAAGTGAGTGAGTTTATTTTTGATAAACAACAAGTTCAGTCGTTAAGTTATCAAAATAGTAAACAAGTTTTATTCAAAAATCGTGTTGATCAGGCTACTTTTGATTGGGATAAGCAACAATTAACAACCTTGCGTAAAGGCCAAAACGAAACATTTCCCTTAACCGATAAAACGGTTTTAGACCCTTTAAATTTAGAAATCCAAATTCGCCAAGATTTAAGCCAGCAAACTAAGCCACAATTAAAAGAATATCTTTTGGGCGATGCAAAAGGTTTTCAACCTTTAAAGTTTATTGTGGATGGTGTTGAAAAAATAAAAATCCCTTATGGCGAAATAGAAGCTTTAAAAGTGACGCGTATTCATCATTCTGCTGATCGGCAAACCCAGTTTTGGTTAGCTAAATCCTTAGATTATTTGCCTGTTAAAGTGGTGCAAATGGATGATGGCGCAATTTATACTATTGAATTGCAAGCATTGCAAAAGTAAGTTACTCGTGCTTGAAGTAATGTAAATTTGTCGTATGAAGCCCGAAACAAATCTCAAAGATGAAAAGGCTGTTTTTTTTATATCACTGTGTTATGGTGTAAAAAAGACTAATAATTCATCATAATCATATGAAAAACTTCAATCTAACAACACAACTGCAATGCTTTGTTTGTAGTGCTTTAATAATAGGAAGTGCTTCTGCACACAGCCAAAGCCTTTGTGTCTTTGACATGGCAGGCAAACAAGGGCCTGTTTATAGCCTAATGAAAGAATATGCCCTCAATGCCGCCCGTTGGGGAACTAAATTAGACATTATTCCCTATATTGACGAACGTATTGCCGCCGAAGACTTTAAAGCAGGCCAATGCGATGGCGTGTTATTAACAGGCATTCGAGCCAGACAATTTAATCAGGCCACAGGCAGCATAGACTCAATAGGCGGCTTGCCAAATTATCGCAGTGTTAAATTGTTGTTTGAGGTCTTAGCCAAGCCCGAAGCCAGCAAGTATATGATTCAAAATAACTATGAAGTGGCAGGCTTATTGCCTTTGGGGGC
>NZ_CALETI010000005.1 GCF_937920075.1 uncultured Agitococcus sp. | reverse complement strand
GATTCACGCCTCGTATCCTCTAAAAAATAGCTTCTTTCGCAACCACAATCAAAACATCAACAGCCCCTATCCAAACATCATTTGCTAGCTTGCAATTTTATGAACAGTTTAACTAAAACTCTTGCCAAATCCTCTCTGATCTTCACCTTTTTATCTACATTGACCATTGCTGCCACTTATGATGAAGCAATATTAGCTTTTGAAAATAGAGAATATGACACTGCACTTGAATTGAGTTTACCACTAGCACAAAAACAAGATGTTGATGCCATGACCCTAGTAGGGCGTATTTATGATGAAGGTTTTAATCAATCAGAAAAAGCTCTACCTTGGTATAAAAAGGCCGCAGAATTAGGCAATGCTCAAGCTCAATTAGAGTTAGCAGAATTGTATGAGGCAGGTGATGGAGTTAAAAAAAATAAAGAACTTGCCATATATTGGTATGAAAAAGCAGCAGACCAAGATCATGATGAAGCACAATTAGCTTTAGCTTTACATTATCTTGAGGATTTAGAAGATGTGCCAGAGGCAATCGTTTTATTAGAAAAATCAGCACAACAAGGTAATGCAATTGCTCAATATCGTTTAGGTTTGTTGTATTTAGGTGATTCAACAATCAAAACGGATAAAAGTAAAGCATGGTATTATTTTGCAATGGCAGCTAACAAAGTTCCTGAAGCAGCCCAAGCACGAGATGTTTTGGAACTAGAAATGACACCTGCTGAATTAAAACAAGCGATGGTACAAAATAAATAAGCCTTAGCTTTTCCTCAAAAAGTAGCCGCTTGTCGACTACATATCCAAGAAACTATCTAGTTAGATAATTGTCGGACAATATGCTCGTCTTATCGTTTTTTTTATGTTATAGAGTTCATTTATTGTATGATTGTATTGTAATGCTCCAACAGTGAAGCCTATTACGAATAGAGTCTAAATTGTGATAAGAAAGCTATAGGCTCTCGGAGAACTCTAATGTTATTAACGAATAAAGTCTCTTTATTACGCCAAGCCCTTGATGAAGCTAATACCTATGAAGAGTGGAAGGAAATCGCTTTAGAGTTAGATTCAGTGACTGGTTTAGATTTATGGAAGCTTGATAATGAGTCTGAACACTATAATCATGAATTAATTCGTGATCGTTTAATGAATTTGCGCCATTTAATGCGTCAAAAAGATGATAGACAGTTAATGCGTGCATTAAGAGAAGGGCTCTACCATGATATTGGTAATATTGGTAATCCCTTACTATATACCTATGCTCATATTGGTACTAAACGATTAATCGAAGATTATATAGATCAAGTTTGCTCTGCTTTAAATTATATTTGTGATGCCAATTTAGAATTTTTGTCATTAGAACAAAAATTACGTTTTTTTGAAGATACTTTTCATAGTTACGGTCAACCTGCATTAATGTTATCGGGTGGTGCAACATTGGGTTTGTTTCATATAGGAGTGTGTAAAGCCTTGCATGAACGTAATTTATTACCCAAGGTAATTTCTGGCTCAAGTGCAGGTTCTTTAGTCACAGGTATGTTGGGGACGCATACTGATGAGGAGCTAGTGAGAATGTATGATGGTGATGGTTTCTATCATCATGCATGGACATGGAAGCGTTTACGTGATGGCATTTTGGGGCAAGGTTTTGCCGATCAACGACAATTAGAACGATTTGTTCGTCGTAATATTGGTGAATATACCTTTGAAGAAGCTTATGCCAAAACGGGGCGTCATATTAATGTCACAGTATCACCATTACAAGCGCACAAAGCTCGCTTAATGAATGAGCTAACATCACCTTATTTATTGGTATGGAGTGCGGCATTAGCCTCTTGTGCTGTTCCTGTATTGTTTCCAGCGGTCACCTTAACCACCAAAAATCATCATGGTGAATATCATCCTTATATGCCCTCAGAAAAATGGGTAGATGGCTCTGTTCGTAGTGATTTACCACGTCAACGTTTATCTCGTTTATTTAATGTCAATTATTTTATTGCCAGCCAAGTAAATCCACACATTGTGCCATTTATGCAAACTGACAAAGAACGTTTGCAAAAAGGTAAAATTACTTCATGGCCTAAAAAAGTTGCTCGTGCTCAATTACAAATGGTGGGTATGGGTATTTTTGATTTTATGCGTGAGCGCACCAGTATAGAAACAATACGCCAATTAATGGATCATGGCTATGGCATTATTGGTCAACGTTATTATGGTGATGTGACTATTGTTGCCAAATATAATTGGCGTCATTATGCCTGTATGCTACAAAATCCGACTGATGAAATGTTAATGTGGTTTAGAGTGCAGGGTGAGCGTATTACTTGGCCCAAAATTGCCATGATTCAAACTCATGCAAGGATTGGTCAAACTTTAGATCAATGTCTGCAACGACTAAATAAGCAACGTGAAAATTTGGAACAACAGAAGGCTGCAAATGTCATTCAATTACAAACACGTAGCGAATCGCGCAAACGACATACAGCTCAGATAGGATTGCTTGCTAAATAACTGTAAAAATGGTATTTACCAAGAATATTTTATCTAAAAATTACAGTGAATAATTTTAACATTATGACAATTCAAATTCCTGGTTATACCATTATACGCGAGTTAGGCAAAGGAGGCATGGCGACTGTTTATTTAGCTGTGCAGGAATCATTTGGACGACAAGTTGCTTTAAAGGTCATGGCACCACATCTGGCTGCAGAGCCTGGTTTTGCAGCCAGATTTGACAGTGAAGCAAAGATGGTTGCTGCTTTATCTCATCCTCATATTGTGACTGTATATGATGTTGGTTCGTTTAATAATTATCATTATTTAGCGATGGAGTATCATACAGGAGGAGATTTAAGTGATCGTATTGAGCGCCATGATATTACCCCCGCACAAGCTTTAAAAATTATTAAACAATTATCTGATGCTTTAGGTATGGCTCATTCAAAGGGAGTCGTACATCGTGATATTAAACCTGATAACGTATTATTTAGATCGCATAATGATGATGCTATTTTGACCGATTTTGGTATTGCCCGAAATATGCAAGCTGAAAGCAATTTAACGCAAGTTGGCTCAACCGTGGGTACTCCAAAGTATATGAGTCCAGAGCAAGCTCGGGGTTTAGCAGTAGATGGTCGTGCGGATTTATATAGCTTAGGTGTCATGTTGTATGAGATGTTGGTTGGAAAACCACCTTTTACAGCATCAGACTCCATTTCTTTAGCGATTAAACATTGCCAAGAGCCTGTGCCTCGTTTACCAGAGCATTTACATCGTTACCAAATGTTGGTTGATCGCTTATTAGCCAAAGAGGTTAAAAATCGTTTTCAGAACGGCGTAGAAGTGATGGTGGCGATTGAGAACCTTTTAAATAATAATAGTTCTGGTCGCATTACACCTGTGATTACTGCTTCTGATGCTACACCAGTACCGTTAAGTTTAGATGATAGTAAACCAACCAAACCCTCAGCTAATATTCCCTCTGTTTCTGTTTACGATCGGCCAGCCGCTAATTTCTCTTTAGAGCCTACAAAATCTAAAGGCTATGAAGCATTTTTTAGAACATCAGAAACGATAGGTGGCAACTTTTTCTTTAAAAAATATAGTCGTGTTGTTGAGTTTTCGTGTGATGATTATGATGAGTTCAAGGAAAAACGAGAGCAGATGCACGATATTTTAATGGATTGGTTAAATGAGCGTGGCAAAAAAGCGGTTGAATTACATGTTGAAATTCAAGCACATCCGTGGATACATGGTCGTATTTGGGATGCTCTAACAGACGATCAGCCATTTGACAGTCCATTTGGTATGTTATTAGAACAGGCAACGGTATCTTTGCATCTTCATGATGAGTTAGAACCTCAAGGGGGAAGACGTATTTTATTGCGTGATAAAGGCAAAAAGCCTGCCCAGCAACCTGCTTAATTGCGTAAAATAAAGGGCAGTTAACAGCACCTTGAAAAGCCATTCAAATCTACTCATTTAGTGTATTTTTTAGACTAAATGAGTTTAAAGCATGGAACATTTAAGCATTGGAGAAACAGGAAAATTATTAGGCGTATCGGTCTCAACGCCTAGAAGATGGGAAGTAGAAAAGACGTTGTTGCCTGCGTATCGCACCGTTGGCGGACATCGGCGTTATTTATGGCAAGATATACAGCATTTTTGTGGACAATTTGCGCCAGAATTGCGTAAAGCCATTGCTTATGCACGGGTATCCTCGCATGACCAAAAAGACGGCTTAGAACGGCAAGCCCAACGCTTGGAGCAATACTGCACAGAACACAGTTTTGAAAAAATAGAAATTTTACAAGATTTAGGCAGTGGTTTAAATTATCATAAAAAACAAAAAAGCGGTTAAAGAATCAGTAGCTATCTATTAGAATTAATCAATCATTTTCTGTTGAATGAATCGTTTTTCATGCTCAGCACCGCCCATCAGATTGAACTTAAACCCAACAACAAGCAAGCCAACTATTTAGCGCGTGCTTGTGGTGTTGCGCGTTTAGCGTATAACTGGGGCTTAGCAAACTGGCAAGAAAAATATCAAGCCCATCAACAAGATAACAGCTTGCCAAAACCGAATGAACAATTACTAAGAAAAGAATTTAACGCCATCAAACACGAAAAATATCCCTTTGTCTTAGAAGTCACCAAATATGCCTCGCAACAAGCGTTAAAGAATTTAGGCACAGCGTTTAAACGGTTTTTTAATGGCGAAGCCAGTTATCCGCAATTTTGTAAAAAAGGTCGTCACGACTCATTTTACATTGGCAATGACCAATTTAAAGTCAACGACAAACGCATATGGATACCCAACTTAGGCTGGGTAAAGACCAAAGAAAGCTATCAACATCAAGGAGCAGGAAAAATAAACAATGCCGTCATCAGCCGACAGGCGGATAGATGGTATGTGAGTATTTCGGTGAGTTTGCCGATAGAACAAAAGCCACCACGTCAGCCAGTCGAAAAACAAGATTGTGTCGGTGTGGATTTAGGAATTAGCCATTTAGCCACCTGTTCAGATGGGCATAAAGCAGAGAATCCTAAGGCTTTATCAAAAAACCTAAAGAAACTCAAACGCTTAAGTCAAGCATTAAGTCGTAAAGTCAAAGGCTCACACAATCGGTACAAAGCCAAATTACAATTATCTAAACTGCATCAACGGATAAAACACATTCGCCAAGATGCCTTACACAAACTGTCTTATTATCTCACCACGAGATTTAACACCGTTGTTTTAGAAGACTTAAATGTCAAAGGCATGATGCAAAATGGAAAGTTATCAAGAGCCATCGCTGATGTAGGTTTTTACGAATTAAGACGACAGGTAGAATACAAGGCCAAGTATTACGGTGCCAAAATAGTTTATGCCGACCGTTTTTATCCAAGCTCAAAATTGTGTTCGATGTGTGGTTTTAAGCATGAATGCTTGACGTTAAAAGACAGAGAATGGCAATGTCCGCACTGTGAGACAAGCCATGATAGAGATGTTAATGCTGCTTTGAATTTAAAGCAGCTCGGTTTAACAAAAATTGCCGCGAGTTCAACGGTGACCGCTTGTGGAGAGTTTGGCTCTGGCGTTTAGTGGCAACACGAAACGTGAAACCAACTCAGTGAAGCAAGAAATAAGCGTCAAATCTATTTTAGGTAGATTTGAGTAAGACTTGTGGAACGGAGTAAAACTCCCTTTTTTATTTGTGTCTAAATGTTCAACAGATCCTATGAGTATCGTATGCGTTTATTAGCTTTACTATTTTCATTTATTCTTTTAGTTGCTTGTAATCAGAGTGATTCGGCAGTAAATCAGGCGACTAACCCAGCAAAATCAGCTGTTCAGGAGGATTTGAGTCAGCTTCCCAAAAGTCCAGAATCCTTTGAAAAGGCTAAAAGAATTTTATATAACGATATTTATAAAGGCCATAATATAACATTTTATTGTGGTTGTGATTATGATCCGAAATCCAAATTAGTGGATTGGAAAAGTTGTGGTTATGTTCCGCGTAAAAATCCAGAACGTGCTAGTCGAATTGAAGCTGAACATGTAATGCCTGCACATCAATTTGGTAACTTTAGACAGTGTTGGCGCGAGCCTAAAAAAGTATGTCCAGAAAAAGAAATGACAGGTCGTCAGTGTTGTGAGGCAAAAGATCCCGTTTTTGAGACAGCACATAATGACTTACATAATCTTTTTCCAGCAGTGGGCGAAGTTAATGGTGATCGTTCTAATTTTAACTGGGGAATGGTAGAGGGGAGTAAGCGAGAGTATGGTGCTTGTCCAATTGAAGTGGATGAGTCTATTCGTCGTGCTGAACCGCCTGATGCGGTAAAAGGTAATGTTGCCCGTGTGATGTTTTATATGGAAGATACCTATGGTTTTAAATTATCTGACCAAGATAAAAAGCTATATAGTGTATGGTCAAAACAAGATGCTCCTGATGAATGGGAAATTGAACGTAATCAACGTATTGCAGCAATTCAAGGCAAAGATAATCGTTTTATTAGTGGCTATGGAAATAAAAAGCAAGAAGTCGTTGCTGACCTAAAAACAGAGTCAAAAACCGTAGAGCCAAAAACGAAAGCAACAGCAACCGAATTTTCCTGTAATACTAAAAAAACATGTAGTCAAATGAGCAGTTGTGCAGAGGCAAAATTTCAATTAAAAACTTGTGGTAATACAAGTATAGATGGTGATGGTGATGGGACGCCCTGTGCGTCATTGTGCAAATAAATAGGAGTGCAATCATGAAGCTTTTAGTATGCGTAGATTTATCGACATCTTCTGAGAAAGTGATTGATTATGTGCAAAATTTTGCAAAAAAGCTTGTACAAGCAAGTATTTGTGTTTTACATGTGACCGATTCGCAAGATGAAGTTTTGGGATATGGTGGTGTCTTTGGTGAATACCCAGTTTATATTGACCCTAAAGAGTTGCGTCAAGAAATAGCGACTCGTTTTAAACATGAACATCAAAAAGTTCAAGAAATTAGTCACCGTTTGCAACAATCAGGCTTAAAATGTTTGGGCTTGTTAGTCAATGGCGATTCTGTAGTACAAACTATTTTAAAAGAAGCCACAAAGCATCAAGCAGATATGGTCATTGTTGGTTCTGAACATAAAGGTTTGTTGATGCAGTTAGTTGAGGGAAGTACTAGTAAGTCTTTGATTAATCAAGCAAGTATTCCAGTTTTAGTGGTGCCAGTAAAAGCCTTATAATGGCTTTTTGTCGTAATCTAGGGGAATTCTCCTAGATTACTTACCACCAATATTTGCCCCAATTTTGAGGATTTGCCCAAAATTTAGCGTTTAACCAATCAGGAACTTCTTTATAGGTATGAATGTCAAAGCCCCATGCCTGATAACCTTTTAGTTCAGCAATACGTTTAAAACCAAAACCAAGCATAATATTGGTTGACCAAGTTGTTGATTGGTCAGAGGTAATGACTAAAACTCGCTCTGCAAGCAAATCACGTAGTTTGCTAATGACTTGTGTACCTTGGCTGAAGTCATCTTGCTCATCTAATAACATAAGTGCCGCAGCAAACCGTTGTGTAAAAGGGGCTGTCAGTAATTGTTCGCTACTCATATAATTAACAGTAGTATGGGTTAAATCCACCTCTGCTAATGGGCAGTTTAAGTTTTTGCCCGTAATAAGCCATGCCTTATCAGAGCATTCTTTTTTCAATTGTTGTAATAACGGCGTAATATCAGGCCACATATAGGTTTAACTCAGTTATGTTGTACCAAGGTGTTTTGCAAAAAATGCGTACGCAAGTTAGTTCACCGATTCGCTATGAATTGGTAATTGGTGGAATGATACTCCCTTTAAATGATTATCTTGGTAAAAATATTAATTTAAATTATACAGGACGTATTTTTTGTTTAAATTGTGGTCAAAAAACAAGTAAGTCTTTTAATCAAGGTTATTGTTTTAAATGTTTTAGAAGTAGTGCTTCTGCCGATATGTGTATTATGAAGCCAGAAACTTGCCATTATCATTTGGGAACCTGCCGTGAACCTGAATGGGGCGAGACGCATTGTTTTATGCCTCATATTGTCTATTTGGCAAATTCATCAGGTGTAAAAGTCGGTATTACTCGCAAAACGCAAGTACCTACACGTTGGTTAGATCAAGGTGCTATGCAAGCTTTACCCATATTTGAGGTATCTAATCGTCGTTTAGCGGGACTGATTGAAGTGACATTGGCTCAACATGTTTCAGATAAAACCCAATGGCAAAGACTATTAAAAAATGACGCAGAAACTTTAGATTTAGCCTTTGTCAAAGATGAGGTTTTAACATTATGTAAAAAAGAGTTATTGGCTTTAGCAAACCAATTTCCACAACAAATGCATGTTCTAAATAATCAGTCTTATGATTTTAGTTTTCCAGTTT
>NZ_CALETI010000004.1 GCF_937920075.1 uncultured Agitococcus sp. | reverse complement strand
GTCATCGCTAATAGTTGAGTCATACCAATAATTCCATTTAATGGCGTGCGAATTTCATGACTCATTACCGCCAAAAAATCACTTTTGGCTTTAGTCGCTGCCTCAGCTTTGCTTAAAGCAATTTGTAACTCTTTAGTACGAACTGAGACTTTTTGTTCTAATTGAGTTGCCAAATCTTGTAGCACTTGGTTGGATTTATATAGCTGAAGGCTTTTTTCTTCTAATAACAATTCGGCTGCTTTGCGAGCAGCTCTTTCACGCTCTAAACGTTTTTGCCAACGTACTTCATCAATCATTATTATTACTCGTAGCGTACTAGGGTAAAACGCTCCTGTTTAATATCTTTATTATAAATAGCTTCGCGAGTAATGTTAATTTTTTCGTTAAAATACTTAATACAACCAATCATTAAACCTTCGGCTAAGTCTTCAAAATGTCGATTAGATTGGTAAATTAACACCAGTTTATTGGCTTGATATTCTTCGGTATAAAAACGTGGCAGTTGTGCATCAGGATAAAGCTTTTTGACTTCGGCATGAATCACATCTTCAATACCGTGTAAAAAATCTAAGGCGTTGGTCACGTTAGCAAAGAAAACGCTATAGTTTTTGGCAAATTGACCAAATAAATGTTCACCAAACACCTTTAAAAGTTGTGGTACTGGGATAGAGCTACGTTGTGATAACGCAGAGACAAGAGCGACAATTTCTTCATGTGAGTAAGTACCAACGGCGGTGTAAACACCACCTGAAGGTAAATCACAATCATCTATTAAGTCATCAACCATGTCTAAAGAAAAACGATCTTCAACCATTTCTAAAAATTCGGTAAAAACAATGCCTTTCATGGTGTTCTTGTCTCTTTATGTTGACAGATTTAGCGTTTAGCCAGTTTATTCATTAGCTTATAGCCTACACCCAAAACGGTATCGTAATGATTGGGTAATAAACGTTGAATGGCATCTAAGGCTTTGGCATCTTTGCCAATTAACAAACGTTTTTGGTTAGTTTCGATAGCACGAACAATTTGTCTGGCAGCTTCTTCGGCGGTGGTTGCCGCTAATTTGTCAAAGTCAGCCGCTAGTTTTTTGGGGTCAGCCGCTTTGCCAAACATATCATTATGAACACGCGCATTACGGGCAATATTGGTTTTAATGCCACCAGGATGCACACAAGTGACATGAATATTGCTGCCATTTAATTCTTGACGTAATGCTTCGGTAAAGCCCTTTACCGCAAACTTACTGGCATTATAAGCAGATTGTGACGGCACACCAATAATGCCAAATATACTGGAAATATTAACAATATGTGCGTCTTTTTGTTGGCGTAATTGGGGCAAAAACGATTCACAACCATTTACCACACCCCAAAAATTGATATTTAATACCCATTCAAAATCTTGACGGTTCATTGCTTCGACATTTTGTGACAATGCAACGCCTGCATTATTAATCACTACGCTGGCATTGCCTAAGGCACGGGCAACATTGTCAGCAAAGGTTTGAAAAGCCTCACGTTTAGACACATCCAACACTGCGCTATAAACTTTGACACCATGAGCAGCAGCAATATCTACCGTCTTTTGCAAATTGGTTTCATTAACATCGCACAAAGCCAATTGCGCACCTTGTGCAGCGAGCTGTAAGGCTAATGCACGGCCAATGCCTGAGCCTGCACCTGTGACTACAACAATTTTACCCTCAAGATTTTTCATGAGACCGCCTCTTAATACTGTTTTTTAGGACAATTAATGATTGTTTTTTTGCTAAGTTAACTTGCCAATACCACAATCGTTAAGCAATGGCTGGCTAGTCCTCACAAAAGATAGTTTACTTTTGGGCTTTTGGGTAGTGATAAGCGCGCATAATGTGTAAAATACGCGCCATGCTTTTTAGGACTCTGACATTGTGCTTATGCAAAATAGACGAGTTTAAAGAATTTTTGGAGATTTTATGGGACACAAAACCGCACTTTATGAACAACATCTTGCCCTCAATGCCCGTATGGTTGACTTTGGTGGTTGGGATATGCCTGTTCAATATAGTTCAGTCTTGGCTGAACATCATGCGGTGCGTCGTGCCGTAGGCATGTTTGATGTGTCACACATGACCGTTTTAGAGTTAACAGGCGCGGATGCAGTACCTTATTTGCGGCGTTTGTTAGCCAATGATGTTAGCCGTCTAAAAATTGCTGGCAAAGCCTTGTATTCCGCAATGTTGAATGAACAAGGCGGTGTGATTGACGATTTGATTGTTTATGCACCAACCACACAAAAGCCAGACTTATGGCGTGTGATTGTTAATTGTGGCACACATGACAAAGATTTGGCGTGGATGCAAAAACAAGCCGAAGGTTTTGCTATTAATTTAATTGAACGTACCGATTTAGCCATGCTCGCTGTGCAAGGGCCAAAAGCCTATCGTGTGGTGAGTGATGTTTTAGGTGATGAAGCTGGTGCGATTATTCAAGCGTTAAAAGTGTTTCAAGGCCGAGAATATAACGACTGGTTTATTGCCCGTACAGGATATACTGGCGAAGAAGGTTTAGAGATTTTAGTGCCAGAAGCGCAAATTGCCGATTTTTGGCAAAAATTATTAGCCGCTGAGGTTTTACCTTGTGGTTTGGCTGCGCGTGATACCTTGCGTTTAGAGGCGGGTATGAACTTGTACGGCAATGAAATGAACGATGACGTATCACCTTTAGTGGCGAATATGGCATGGACAATTGCATGGGATCATGACTTTATTGGTAAAGAAGCCTTAGTCACTGAACAAGCCAATGGCGTAAAACAGCAATTAGTCGGCTTAGTATTACAAGATAAAGGGGTGTTGCGCTCACATCAAAAAGTGATTGTTGATGGTGTAGGTGAGGGCGAAACAACCTCGGGCACCTTCTCGCCAACAATGGAAAAATCCATTGCCTTGGCTCGTATTCCTGCGGGTGATGTGCAACAAGTTTGGGTTGAAATCCGTGGTAAGCGTTTAGCTGCCAACGTGGTCAAACCGCCTTTTGTCCGTTTAGGTAAAAAATTAGTTTAAATTTGTATTTGTTCCTCCCCCTAGTTTAGGGGGAGGAGTATTTTTAGTTTTATAGATAGAGAGAGATGAAAGATGAGCAATACGCCAAGCGAATTAAAATATGCTTCTAGCCACGAATGGGCACGTTTAGAAGGTGATATCGTGGTTGTTGGTATTACTGACCACGCTCAAGAAGCATTAGGTGATTTGGTGTTTGTTGAGTTGCCAGAAGTTGGCGATACCGTTGCCGCAGGTGACGAAGCAGGTGTGGTTGAATCTGTAAAAGCTGCTTCTGATATTTATGCACCTGTTTCTGGTGAAGTTGTTGCGATTAACACCGCTTTAGAAGACACCCCAGAATTAATTAACTCTGATCCATACGGCGAAGGCTGGATGTACAAAATTCGTGTATCTTCAGTTGAAGAGTTAGATGACTTGTTATCTGCTGAAGAGTACGACGAGCAAGTTGCTGCTGAGCATTGATTGTGTAGCCCGTGTGATAACACGGGAGTCACTGCATATTTGGTGTCCTGTATTACGCGATGCTCCATACAGGCTACGATTGTTGGGTGAGGAGATAATCGCCTCATCCTAACCCTGTCCCTAAATTAGGGAAGGGAACGTGTTATTTTCCCAAGTTTACCGCTTAATCTGAGCAAAATCCCATGCCATTTATTCCGCATACCGACTCTGATGTACGTGCGATGCTCGACACGATGGGTGTTGACAGCGTTAGTGCTTTGTTTGATGAGATTCCTGCCCATTTACGTTGCCAACCCTTAACCGCTATTCCTGATGGTTTAAGCGAAATGGACGCTTTGCGTATTATGCAAGAGCGTAGCCAACAAGATGCAGGTGCTTTGTGTTTTATTGGCGCAGGTGCTTATGAGCATCATATTCCTGCGGCTGTATGGGATGTTGTCGCACGTGGCGAATTTATGACCGCTTATACACCTTATCAAGCAGAAGCTTCACAAGGCACGTTACAAGTCATTTATGAATTCCAAAGTATGATGGCACACATTACGGGTATGGATGTGTGTAACGCCTCTGTGTATGATGGCGCATCTGGTTTATCTGAAGCGGTGTTAATGGCGATTCGTGCCCATCGCAAATCAAAATCCAAACGCATTTTGATGCCAAAAACCGTATCACCGTTATATCGCAGTGCCGTAAAAGCGATTGTTGAAATGCAAGGCATTGAATTAGTTGAATTAGATTATCAACAAGATAACGGCACAATCAATCCTGCCAGTTTAGAAGCCTTTAGTGGTCAAGACTATGCGGCCTTAGTGATTCCTTATCCTAACTTCTTTGGCGCATTAGAAGACGTTGACACCTTAACACGTTGGGCAGAAGCCAATAATATTTTGGTGATTGCTGTGGTTAACCCAATGGCATTAGCTATCTTAACACCACCTAACGAGTGGGGCGATAAAGGTGCAGATATTGTAGTGGGTGAAGGTCAGCCGTTTGGGATTCCTTTGTCTTCTGGCGGCCCTTATGTCGGTTTCTTGTCATGTAAACAAGAACACGTTCGCCAAATGCCTGGTCGTATTATTGGTCGTACTGTGGATTTAGAAGGCAAAACGGGTTTTGCTTTAACCTTACAAGCGCGTGAACAACATATTCGCCGTGCCAAAGCCACGTCAAATATTTGTACTAACCAAGGTTTAGCTATGACCGCTGCGACCATTTATTTGAGTTTAATGGGCGCAGAAGGTTTAGAGCGTGTTGCCTTAGCTTCTCACCACAATATTCAAACTTTAACCCAGCAAGTTAGTCAAATTTCAGGGGTAAAGCGTGTGTTTGATAACGTGGTTTTCCATGAAGTTGTGTTACAACTCAATCAGCCTGTTGCTCCTGTTTTAGCCAAAATGGCCGAATTAGGCGTGTTGGGTGGTTTGGATTTAAGTCCTTATTATCCAGAATTAGGCAATGCCTTATTGGTTTGTACCACTGAAACCAAAAATGCCGCTGATTTAGCGCGTTTTGCTCAAGCATTAACACAAGCTTTAGCTGCTTAGGAAAATGACCATGACCTTAATTTTTGAACGTTCACAAGAAGGCCGTCGTGCTACTTCACAAGCACCTTTAGTTCGTCATGACGCGAGTGACATTCCTGCACAATTCCGCCGCAAAAAATCGGCCGTGTTGCCAGAAGTATCTGAGTTACAAGTTGTCCGTCACTACACCAATTTATCGCGCAAAAACTTTAGTATTGATACTCAGTTTTATCCGCTTGGCTCTTGTACGATGAAATACAACCCACGTGGTGCGCATAAAGGTGCAATGATGTCTGGCTTTTTAGGTCGTCATCCTTTAGCACCCGTTACGCACTCTCAAGGCTTTTTGGCTTGTATGTATGACTTGCAAGAAGTCTTGAAAGAAGTGACAGGCATGAAAGGTGTGTCCTTAACACCAGCCGCAGGTGCACAAGGTGAGTTTGCAGGTGTGGCGATGATTCGTGCCTATCACCAAGCACGTAACGACCATGAGCGTAGCGAAATGTTAATTCCTGCGGCTGCACATGGTACAAACCCAGCAACCGCCGTGATGTGTGGTTATAAGGTGCGTGAAATTCCTGTGCTTGCCAATGGTGACGTGGATGTTGAAGCCTTAAAATTAGCGGTTGGCCCACAAACTGCGGGTTTGATGATGACTAACCCATCAACCTGTGGTGTGTTTGAACAACAAATCGACCAAATTGCCCAAATCGTTCACGAAGCAGGCGGCTTGTTATATTACGATGGTGCAAACTTAAACGCGATTTTGGGTAAAGTCAGACCTGGTGATATGGGCTTTGACGTGTTACACATGAACTTACACAAAACCTTTGCTACCCCACACGGTGGCGGTGGACCGGGTGCTGGTCCTGTGGGTGTGGGTGAGCGTTTATTACCATTTTTACCAACACCGATTGTTGGTAAAGAAGCTGATGGCCGTTATCGTTGGTTAGACAAAAATGACTTGCCACAAAGTATTGGTCATTTATCTGCGTTTATGGGTAATGCTGGCGTATTGTTGCGTGCTTATTTTTATGCGGCTGTGTTGGGGCGTGAAGGTTTGCATCGTGTGGGTGAATATTCAACGCTCAATGCCAACTACTTAATGCACAAATTAGCACAAGCTGGTTTGCAATTAGCGTATCCAGCGCGTCGTGCTTCGCATGAGTTTATTATTACCTTTGCTAAAGAAGCGAAGACTTTGGGTGTATCGGCAATGGATATTGCTAAGCGTTTGTTGGACTATGGTTTCCATGCACCAACAACATACTTCCCCTTGTTAGTACCTGAGTGCTTCTTGATTGAGCCAACTGAAACCGAAGCCAAAGATGAGTTGGACAACTTTGCGACCGCTTTAGTCAAAATTTTGGAAGAGGCCAAAACCGAACCAGAATTGGTCAAAGGCGCACCGCATACCATGCCTGTTCGTCGCTTAGATGACGTACGTGCAGCGCGTGAGTTAGATTTAGTCTGGCAGCCTAAAGCACAGTAAAGCTCTCAATAGAAAAAGGCGCAATGTTGCGCCTTTTTTATGCTATACTTGTAGCTCAAATGAGCAACACTTTTGGTTTTGAGGTGTATTATGGTAGCAACAGCTTTTATTCGGGCCCGTGTTGATGAAGATATTAAACAACAAGCAGCGACTGTATTAGCTGAAATGGGACTAACGGTATCTGATTTAATGAGAATGACCTTGACGAAAGTAGCCAAAGAAAAGGCATTTCCCTTTGAGCTATATACACCTAATGCCTTAACGGCACAAACTTTAGCCAAAAGTGAACGTGGTGAAGAGGTTCATCAGGCAAAGGATGCCGATGATTTGTTTGAGCAGTTGGGGATATAAATGCGTCAGCCAAGCTACTCAGGTCAGTTTAAACGTGATGTTAAAATGCAGCAAAAACGCGGCAAAGATATGGAAAAGTTAAAAATATTGCTAAATTTGCTGATTGAAGGGCAAGTTTTACCATCACATTATGGCGACCATCCGTTACGTGGTAATTGGCAAGGTTTTAGAGATGCTCATATAGAACCTGATTGGCTATTAATTTACCAACTAAGTGCAGATGCAGTACGTTTTGAACGTACAGGACGACATACTGATTTGTTTGATGAATAATCATGTTAATACAACTACTTAAAGAACAACATCAAACAGCCGCGTAATATAACAAATACCAGTCAGTTAAGGCTCTTTTGTTGGTTTCGACTCCCTTCGACTGCGCTCAGTGACCACCGCTCAACCAACGAAAAATGTACCCTGAGCGAAGTCGAAGGGTTATTTTTAAGGGACAATTTTCTCTTAACTGACTGGCATTAGTACCAAGTACGCCTTTTATTTTTTTAAACTATGCCTTCTGAATTTCAGCTGATCAATCAGTATTTTAAACAACGTGGTAGTCATCAAGGGGTCATGTTAGGCATTGGTGATGATGCTGCATTATTAAATGTGCCTCATGGTGAAGTGTTGGTAGCTACCACAGACACGTTTATTGCGGGCCGGCATTTTCCCGAAAATACTCATCCTTTTGCCATTGGTCATAAAGCCTTAGCTGTGAATTTATCTGATTTAGCGGCCATGGGGGCAACGCCACGTTGGGTTTTATTAGCAGTCACTTTGCCTAAAGCCGAACCCTTCTTTTTACAAGAGTTTGCTAACGGTATTTTTAATTTAGCCAATCAATACAAAGTCGCTGTTGTCGGTGGAGACACGACAAAAGGCGAATTAAGTATTACTATTACTGCTTTAGGGACAGTGCCTGTGGGGCAGGCTATTCGACGTGATAGTGCCAAAGTGGGTGATGGGATTTATGTTTCTGGAACAATTGGTGATGCAGGTTTAGGGCTACAATTGGCTTTAAACCAGTATCAAGGTAAAACGCTAAATGATGAGCAAAAATCCTATTGTCGAGCGCGTTTAGATTTTCCCCAGCCACGTATAATGTTGGGGACTGCATTGCGTGGTGTGGCCAGTGCCTGTTTGGATATTTCTGATGGTCTAGCGCAAGATTTAGGACATATTTTACAAGCATCACATGTCGGTGCTGAACTATACTTAGAAAAATTACCTTTCAGTCCAGCATTATTAACATTGCCTGTTGAGCAAGCTTTATCGTTGGCTTTAAATTCGGGTGATGATTATGAGTTATGTTTTACGTTACCTGATGATAAAGCCATCGAAATTGTTAATGCAGGTGTGCCGATCAAACGTATTGGCCGTATTGTTGCGGATGTAGGCTTAAAAATGAGCTATCAAGGCCAAGCCATTACCATTAATCAACAAGGTTATCAACATTTTTAGGCCAATTATGTCTTCATTGTATCCCATTAAAAATCCCATTATTTTTTTAGCCTTTGGTTTA
>NZ_CALETI010000003.1 GCF_937920075.1 uncultured Agitococcus sp. | reverse complement strand
GCAAAGGATAGTTGGCTGGGAGTAGCAACACTAAGAGGCCAAGCAAAATTTGTGCGGCTTTTAAGTTGTTCCACTGGGCTCGATTTAATACCCGATGGTATTTTTCAAAGCGTTTGACCTGCGCCAATGGTAACGGTTTGGCTTTTGCCTATTAACAAAGTTTGCGTGTTTGAGCCTTGTTGTTTGGTGGCTAATAATGCCATATTCTTGAAACTGCCAACTAAAGGCAAATCTGAGGTCACGTCATAACCATTAGCATCTACCAAATCATAGCTACGGTAGGTTTTGGTTGTGCCAGTGGTGGTAAACACACACTGATGACTATAGCGACTTGAACCGTTGTAGCCCATAATGGCACTGCTATCGCCATACAATGGCTCATTATTAACAGGTGGTACAAAATAACCCGCGTATTGCTCATTTGCTAATACCACCAATGAGCCTGTTACCGTTTTATTGGCAACAGCACTCACATAAAAAACCTTACTGCCTTCGTCAACGCCCGATTTGCGTTTTACGGTTAATTTAATGTCTGCCTTAGCCACAGGTGCAGTACACACTTGCGTTAATTGTGTGCCTTCTATATTGACTATAGGTGCGTTACATGGCACGTTTTCAAAGGCAAAAATAGCGGTACTCGGGATATTTTTGCCATTCACCGTCATTACAACGGCCTGCCCAACAGGAATAGTTTTAACGCTCACACTATCAAAAGACACTTGCACCGCGTTTAATTGTGTTTGTTGTTTACCTGTCACAATGCCTTGTTGATTTTTGAGCTGTGCTTCAACGGTATAGCGTCCGCTACTTGTAAACACATGTTTAAACACATCATCAATAGAGCTGGCTAACGAGGCAACTTGAGTACCTGCTTGGTCTAATACGCGCCAAAAAGCGGTTTTGGCATCGCCCATCACATCTACCAACTCAAAACTTAAAGTACGCCCTACTTCAACCAAACTACTTACCGCATCGCCTATATCATTGGTAGTTAAAATAGAATCGGCACTGGCAGGTTGGTGGGTATTTAAGTTAATCGCCAAGGTATCGCTAGATGTGCCACCATAGTTAATAAAGCTAACGATGATTTTTTGGTCAATCGCTTGTATTTTGTGTTTAACGGTATAACTGACGGTGTGTGCGTCTTTACCGCCAATTTGCTCAGGCAAATCATCAGCGATTGTGCTTCTAAAAAAGTCATTTTCATTACTGTTTGAGCAAGGTGCAAAGCCAATGGTTTTAGAATAACCCTCATAGGAGTCGGCATAGGCTAACTCTAAACTCCCTAATGCTTTGTTGCGTACACATAAGGCTGCCTCACGCAATAAGGGATTTTTGCCTGTTGATTGCACTAAACCTGCATAAAAATGATGCACAAGTGTTGCTGGCTTTAAACCATTGCCAAAAAATGACGCACTGCTTTCGTGGACTAAATCACCTTGTCCGTTGGTGTTATAAACGCGTGGCTGAACAGCACTGTAACTAATTTCTAGCTCATCACCTGCTACTACGTCTAGTGGCTCTAGCTCTGTGCCATTGGCTAAGCGTTGAGCCAAATCATACACTTCTTCATCAGCCACTAAATTACCACTTGGCGTATATTTTTTAACACGTATCTTCATGTACGATTGATGGGCAGGCACTTTAGAAATCACACCGTCTTTAATAAACACGGTCATTTGTGTGGGCAGTGTTATCATGTCCGACAAATAGGGTAATAATTTATTGCCTATTTCATAGCCCAGTGTAATTCTTTTGGCAGATGCTCTTAACGCTGCACCAAAACTTAGTTTTTGATAATTTATCAAAAACTTGGCACCACCTTTGGCTCCATCAACACCCGCATCAATTACGGCTTGTGCAAATTTAGGATTTTGCCATAAGGTGTTTGCGGCAGATGCAATACGACCAAAGGCTTGGCTAGGACTTTGTTTTGCTGAGGTAGCAAAACTGGCCAATAATGCCACCTTTTGCATAACAAACTCACCAAAACCTTCTTTGTCAATAGACGTATAACTAGACACCAACGCTTCTTTGATTTTGGCCAGATTTTCGGGCTTTTTGGCTGCTTTAATGGCTTGTTTAAAAGCAAA
>NZ_CALETI010000002.1 GCF_937920075.1 uncultured Agitococcus sp. | reverse complement strand
AATTTGCATTGTAAGCGGCTGGGTACTTGTCGCTGTTGATGCAGGAGTTAGGTTTTTAATTATGAATGTTTTAAGTTTGTTTGACGGTATAAGCTGCGCCCGCGTTGCGCTTGAGCAGGCTGGTGTAAAAATAGACACTTACTATTCAAGTGAAATTTGCGAGACTGCTATAAAAATTAGTGATAGTAATTTTACAGATAATGTAAAACTAGGAGATATTAAAAATTGGAGAGATTGGGATATAGATTGGAATTGTATAAATTTAATTGTTGGCGGTAGTCCTTGTCAGGGTTTTAGCCGAGCAGGTAACGAGCTAAACTTTAACGATAGCAGAAGTAGATTGTTTTTTGTGTTTGTAGACATTTTAAATCATGCAAAAAAACACAACCCAAAAATTAAGTTTTTGTTAGAAAACGTCAGAATGAGAAAAGAGTACGAGGATGTAATAACCAAGTATATGGGTGTAACCCCAGTATTGATTGATGGTAAAGACGGTTTTTTACAAGCTAGACCCCGACTGTATTGGTTTAATTTTGATAAAAAAACAAACTATGACGGCTCATTTAAAAATATATCTTGTATCTTAGATGATGAAAATGGTTTAGAGGTTTTTAAACTATCTAGCAATAAACGCGTAAAAGCAGTAACAGAAAACGAAAGGGGTTTTAGACCTCACAGGGGCGATGCTAGAAAAACAGGGATAGGCGAGCTTGGCAGAATACTTAAACCAAATGCGTCTTATACAGACACAATAACGACAACTCATGCGCCTAAAATACTTGTAAGTGTTAGTGAAAACGATATTTTTTACCGTGTGGCCACTATTTCAGAGTGTGAAAAACTCAGCGGCTTACCTGTTGGGTACACAAAATCTGTTTCGCCAAGACAGTCTTTAAAAGCCATCGGTAATGGTTGGCACGTTGCAATAGTTTCTAAGATTTTTGAAGATTTAAAAACCTAACTATTAGGTTAAGCAGTGCTAACCCCACTGCTTTAATAAGCAAACTGGAGTAAGTGAAAATGAATAATGAGAAATTAGAGGCTGGGTTAGCATCTGACTTGAACCGCGAGTTAGATTGTGTATTTGATTATGGAAAAAGAACAGGTGTACCTTATTTGAAATTATGGAAAATTAAAAAACGTAAGGTGTATTGTGTTTTGTGGAGTGAA
>NZ_CALETI010000001.1 GCF_937920075.1 uncultured Agitococcus sp. | reverse complement strand
CCAGACTTTATGGGATTAAGACTTCTTGGCTTGGTAGCAACGATAGTCATAATGTTCGAACCTCTTCCCAGACTTTATGGGATTAAGACTCTAAATTGGTCTGCAAAGAGTTGGTTACTGAGTTCGAACCTCTTCCCAGACTCTATGGGATTAAGACAAGCAGGGTACAAGATAATCCGCCTTAAATGTTAGGTTCGAACCTCTTCCCAGACTTTATGGGACTTTAACCACTCAAATTAAAATTAGGAAAAGCAACGCTATTAGGAGTTAATATGTTAATCAAATTAGTACGTATTGGCCGTGATGCCGAATTACGCTCAGCAAACGGTAAACCTGTGTTAAGCCTCTCGGTCGTGTATGATGTTGGTTTTGGTCAACACAAAAAACCGCAATGGCTCAACCTCACCCTATGGGGGCAACAAGCCGAAAAAGTGCAACCCTACTTTACTAAAGGCAAGCAAATTGTTATTCGTGCCGATGATATTCATATCGAAGAATATAATGGCAAAAGTAGTCTAAAAGGCACATTAATAGGTTTTGACTTTGTGCAAAATGCCCCCGCTCAAGAAGCTCCAAAACCCAATAATCCACCCCCAACCCATCAACCCCCACCTCCTTTTGATGACCTTGACGACATTCCGTTTTAAACTTCACCAAACCCGCCAACAGCGGGTTTTTTAATTGTTTTTGGCTTTTTTCTAACAATCATCGCAAGCTTGCAAAAACCATATTTGTACACACGCCCTGATAAATTATTGGTTAACTTCTTAACGACTATTTATAAGGGTGTTGCAATGAACGTTTCTGCAAATAATCATTTGGCCAGTTTTGCTCAAATCGTCAAAAACAGCACTCAACGTTTTGCAGCTTTGCCTGCTCATGTGCAATGGGATATTTATAGCACCCTCAAACCTAATCACTATATTTGCCAAAATGAAAGCCAGTTGATGGCGTATAATGCCCTATTCGCCAATCAGCATTTTGCCAAATTAATTGATCTATTTGATTTTGTTTTTGGTCGCTTTATTGAAATAGAACAAATTAACGCATTACAAAATACCACTCAACCGATTAGTGTCATTGACTATGGTTGTGGCCAAGGTTTGGCTAGTATGGTGTTACAGGAATTTAATCGTGAACGTCAATTAGGCTATCAGTTTGAAGAAGTAATTTTGATTGAGCCTTCCGCTTTGGCTTTAAAAGAAGCCGTTAAAAACAACTCACTGTACTACACTAACATTAAGCAGTACTGTCGCAAATTTGACCAAATTACTGCTGATGATTTACACACCAAACATCAGGTGACTATTCATTTATTATCTAATGTTTTAGATTTGCCCAATATTGATGTCACAGCTCTTGCTAGTTGTATTAAACCAAGTTTATCTGGCGTAAATATCTTTGTATGTTGTAGCCCCAACTTTAGCAATGCAGTTAATGGCATTAAACGATTTTGTGATGTTTTTGATAATGATGTAGAAAATATGTATTACCACAAAGATTATTGTGATGTAGAAAGTTTTGAAATGCGCTCGCAACGTCTGTGTAAATACAGAGTACCACGCTATGCCAAAATGTTTGTCATGCAATAAGGGGATTATCATGACTTTTGATTTATTTGCCGATAATGCCACAAACACATTGCCTACAGGTGTAAAGCTCCCCTCTTTAGCCGATTATGCTTGCCAAGAAATTGTGTTTAACCAAAGCAAAGGCTACAAAATCACGATTCCCCAAGGTGAATTGTTATATTTTCCTGAGTTTTTTAGCCAAAAAATTGCTAATCGTGCCTTAGATTTTTTGTTGGCCAACCGTGCAGGACACACGCAACCCGAAGAGCTTTCTGCCAATACACCGTGGACAAACATTCCATGGCAACAAGACGAAATTAACATGTATGGCAAAAAAATTCCTTTGCCGCGTTTGTCATCTTGGCATGGCGACAGTGACCATCCCTATACCTATTCGGGCATTACCTTGCAATCTTTGCCGTGGAATGCAGCCTTAGACTATTTGCGTGACCAACTGGAAGCTCTTACTCACACACGCTTTAACAGTGTCTTGTTAAATTTATATCGTGATGGTCAAGACCATATTTCTTGGCATACTGACGATGAACCTGAATTGGGCAAAAATCCAATCATTGCCTCGATTAATTTTGGTGAGTCTCGGCGTTTTTTGTTGCGTCGTCACGAAAAAGAACGCCAAGCACAAGAAAAACTAGAAGTGCTTTTAGGACATGGTTCATTATTGATTATGCAAGGTGAAACACAACACTATTGGCAACATAGTGTACCCAAACAAGCCAAAGTGTTAAAACCGCGTATTAATTTAACCTTTAGGTGTATTTATCCGCGTGCGAGTTAATTGGGAGTAATCCAATGTCTAATAAATGTTATGTTTGCCAAACAGAAAAAGGACTTGATGAATGTGTCGGCTGCCATCAATTAGTTTGTAAAACACACTCAGGTCACGTTAAACAATATATTTCGATTGATGGCCGAAAGGGTCGTGGCTGTCAAAAATGTATTGATGAGGGCGTAATTACACCTGACTATGGCTTATCGAATATCTCTTTGGCATTAAATGATGTCACTAAACGCCTAGAAAATAAAATTTATCCTAAAGTGTATAATGACTTAGAAAAACTCACCGACAAAGTTAAAACCGAATCATTTGCTGAAGCACATATTTTAGTTAAAGAGTTAGAAGAGTCGATTAAACGAACGGCTGAAAGTGTTAGCCAACAACTAGAGCAAACTGCCGATAGAATTGTGGCTGATAATCTAGTCAAAGTACAAGAAACGTTAACCCAACTTACCCAAGAAATCACCAAAGCTATTAGCCACCAACGCGTGGAAGTATCATCCGATGCCGAAAAAATTATTCAGGCATTAAGCAAAACCATTCAGCTTTCGTTTGTTTATTTGGCTTTGATTATTGTCTTTGGTTTGGCTGGCATTAAGTGGTTGATGGGCTAATAATCGCCACAAACAAAACTATAGCTTCTGCATCCATTAGTTGCCTCTTGTGATGACAAACTCTTCCAACTTAGCCCCATAATTGGCCAAATCCTCCGCACTGAGTTCTTTGCCTCTGGCAGAAAGAGGCATCTCTAAGCTTAAGTGCAAATAACGCCCACCTTGTTCACAGACAATGGCCGCCAAATTAATGGGTAATGTGCCAATCACCACATCGCCTGCTTGCACCAATACAGGGTCTAAATGTGCCACACAGACATCACAATCAATGCCTTGTAAAGCAGCCCATTGTTTTGCGCCTGCATGACGTGTGACAAAAAATGTGGTCATAATCTAGTTGCCCTTTGAGTGGTTAAAACTGGAGCTAAGCATAAAGTCTCATGTTGATATCGTCATAAATTGCAAGCTTGTTAATGACATTATTATTTTTAAGCACAATGCTCTATTACCCAATCTCATTTCTTCTATCACCTTTTTATAAAACATATCAGCCATTTCGCAAGCTTGCAATTTCGTTTAAATCTGTTTTTTCACCTAGTATATCCCCATTCACTTAACTACTTGGGGACATAACCATGCCAAACTTTGCTTTAGTTACTAATAACGATTTAATCGATAATCCCTCTCCTCGTTGTGCTTGTATGTTGGTGTTAGATACCTCTGGCTCAATGAGTGGCGATGCGATCAATCAACTTAACGAGGGCTTTCAACATTTTATCAATGCCGTACAACAGGACGAAGTTGCCGCTTGCTCGGTGGATGTGGGTGTAATTACCGCAGGCGGTCGAGTGGTTGAACAGTTGCCTTTTACCAATGTTATGTCTTTAGAAGCTGTGCAGTCTTTTGGCGCAAGTGGCAATACCCCCTTAGGTGAGGCAGTTAATTTAGCCTTAAACAAACTCGATAACCGTAAAAGAGAATATCAGAAAAATGGCGTTGCCTATTATCAACCGTGGTTAATTATTATCAGCGATGGCTCTCCTACCGACTCTTATCAACACGCAGCCGCCCAAAGCCGTCAGTTATCTCAAGACCGCAAATTAGTGTGTTTGCCAATTGGTGTAGAAGGTGCAGACGTGGCGGTATTGAGTGAGTTTTCTTCACGTGGTGCCAAAGCTCTAAGTGGCCTAAAGTTTCAAGAGTTTTTTGAATGGTTATCGGCAAGTATGAGTCGTGTATCGGCATCGGCATCCACCAGTTCGGCGGTTCAACTTCCACCCACCAATAGCTGGGAATCCATTTAGGAGAGAAAAATGATGTGGGGTTCATTATTTAATTTGTTTAATACCGTTAATGCGGCACAAGCGACTAGCCCAAAGCCTCAGCCACGTCCAGCACAGTCAGCGAGTCAAACCATGCAAACGATAACTGTTTATGATGCACATAAAAACCCAAAAACCTTAGAAAATATGTTAGCTAAGGGTGGTGAAGGAAGTGTATATGCCGTGCAAGGACGCAGCGACGTGTTGGTTAAATTGTATCACCCCGAAGTATTAAACAAGCTACAACCCCACTTGCAGCAAAAAATTACCGCCATGCTAAACAACAAACCCAATACCGCAAACTTGCTCAGTTGGCCACTGATTGATGTGTACAATCAACAACAACAGTGGATTGGTTATGCCATGCACCGCAAACAAGGCTTAAAACTACAGTTTTTGGCACATGCTGTGTTGTACAAAAAACATTTTCCACACTTTAATCGCCGCGATATTGTGCTGGTGTTATTGAGTTTAATTGAGCAAGTACAAAGCCTGCATCGTCAACAAATTATGATTGGTGACTATAATCTAAATAACTTTTTGTGCGACCCAAAAAGCAAAACGATTAGTTTTATTGATTGCGATAGTTATCAGTGTCAATTTAATGGCCAATTTTTTGCCTGTCCTGTGGGCAGTCCCGACCTTACCCCACCCGAACATCAAAATAAATCCTTTAAAGAAGTAGTGCGTAATTCGCAGTCTGAAGTGTTTTCATTGGCGATTATTTTGTTTAAATG